>NZ_LUKH01000009.1:0-233758 GCF_001593695.1 Leisingera sp. F5
GGAGACGGCAGCCCCCCGCAGCAAATGATTGTGCTGGACTACCAGCTGCCGCGCATTCTGACCGCGCTGGGGGCCGGAGCGGCCTTTGGCCCGTCTGGAGCGATGTTTCAGTTGATGATGCGCAACCCGCTGGCAGCCCCGGATGTGATCGGTTTCAACGCAGGCGCCAGTTGCGGCGCGCTGTGCGCGATGATCCTGACCGGCGGCATGGTCCTGCCCGGCGCCATTGCCGGCGCACTGCTGACAGCCGGTGCCGTCACCCTGCTGGCCTGGAAAGACGGGCTGCTGCTGGAACGGCTGATCAGCCGTATGGATGTGCTGAGCTCCGCCGACATGGCACAATGGCTGACCGGCTCTTTGAATGCCCGCACCTGGCACGATGCGGAGCTGGTTTGGAGCGGGCTGGCAGTGCTGGTGCCGCTGGCGCTGTGGCTGCATTTTCCGCTGACCCGGCTGGCGATGGACGATGGCATCGCAACCAGCCTGGGGCTGCCCCTGACACGGTTGCGCCTGGCGGTGACAGCAACCGGCATCCTGCTGGGGGCAGCAGCCAGCGGTGCGCTGATAGCCCTGCTGACAGACAGTGCCGCCCGCGCATTGCCCATGGTCCAGCTGCCCGCGGGTGTATTTACCGCATTGATAGGCGCACCGCTTTTGCTGTGGCTGCTGGCCGCGCATGTCCGCAATGGAGCCATCTGATGCCTGCAACTGCCCGCCTGTATGCCGAAGCGCTTTCGGTCGCTTATGCCCGCGCCCCCGTGCTGGATCATCTCAGTGCAGAGATCCCGGACGGCGCCCTGACGGTGATTGCCGGCCTCAACGGCTGCGGCAAGTCCACCTTGCTGAGGTCGCTGGCCCGGCTGCAGGCCGCCGGCAGCGGCCAGGTTGTGCTGGACGGCAAGGCCATCCACCGCCAGCGCAGCCGTGCAGTTGCCCGAAAGCTGGCAATTCTGCCGCAATCCCACGCTGCACCAGAGGGGCTGACTGTACGGGACCTCGCAGCACGGGGGCGCACCCCTTATCAATCGGCACTGCGGCAATGGTCCAATCAGGATGCAGCCGCGGTGGAGCAGGCGCTGGAGCTGACCGGCATGATATCCTGGGCCGGGCGTCCGCTGGAAAGCCTGTCCGGCGGCCAGCGCCAGCGCGCCTGGATTGCCATGGCGCTGGCGCCGGACACCGAAATCCTGCTGCTGGATGAACCGACCACCTATTTGGAACTGCCGCATCAGATCGAGCTGCTGAAGCTGGTGCAGAAACTGAACCGGGAGACCGGCCGCACAGTGGCCATGGTTCTGCATGACATCAACCTGGCGGCGCGCTTTGCCAGCCATGTGATCGTCCTCAAGGACGGCCGTGTCTTCTGCCAAGGCCGCCCCAGTGAAATTGTCACCGAAGCGGTGATGCAATCGGTATTCGGACTGGCCTGCCGGGTCATTGCCGACCCGGTGCATGACGCGCCGCATGTCATTCCTTTGTGAACGAGGCCCCAAATGACGATAAATCCGGCATTTCCGCTGGAATCCTGCGCCGCGCTGCCCGGGATTACCCCTGCTGCGTTGCGCCGAATGATACTGCTGCAGGCCCAGGAATATGGAATGCCTGTGCTGGAAGACAGCCCGGAGCGGGTCACCGTTGATGTGCCCGGATTCGGCCACTACCATTTTGTGCTGTGCGATGGCAGGACTGAAATCACCGTGTCTGCGGCCATGCCCGACCGTCTGTTCATGTTGCAAGAGGGGTTCGCCGAACAACTGAAACTGCTGCAGCCGGAAGCCGCGAACAACTTGCGCTGGAGCGGGACCGCCGCCGCCGGGGCTTTGCCGCCGAATGTGCATTTCACCACCGTGCTGTCAGTCATTCCGGTTGGCCGCTGTTTTCTGCGGGTGCGGGTCCAGGGCGGGGATCTCTCCGGATTTCAGGAAGATGCCATCCATTTCCGCCTGCTGCTGCCGCCCGCCGCCTGCCAGACACCCGAATGGCCGCGCCTTGGCGAAAACGGCGCAACACTTTGGCCCAAAGGGGACAAGGCGCTGCACCGGCCGGTCTATACCACCCGCAGGATCTGCCAGAAGACGGGCGAGATGGAATTTGATGTCTTCGTGCACGATGGCGGGCGCGGCACCGGCTGGGCCCGGCAGGCCGCCGCAGGCGATCTGTTGGCAATTGCCGGACCCGGCGGCGGCGGCATTCCCGAAACCTCGCGCATCCTGATCTATGCCGACGAAACCGCTCTCCCCGCCGCGGCGCGCATCCTGGAAAGCCTGCCCGCAGACAGCCTGGGCAAGGCCACCCTCCTGGCCGACGGCGGCGAAAACTGCGGCTATCTGGTCCCGGCGCCTGACGGCATCGAGGTCACGTGGCTCAGCCGGGACGGCAGCGGGACCCTTGCCGAGCGCGCGCTGGCGGAGCGGGGGCAGTACCCTGGGCATTTCCTCTGGTTTGCCGGTGAAAAGGCAGAGGCCCAGCACGTGCGCGCGGCGCTCAAGGCAGAGCAGGCAGATCCGAAAACCAGTTACATCGCAGCATATTGGAGCCAGTCATGACCATTCGTTCCTTTGCAGCGCTGGCGGCATTTTTGATGCTGCCCGCGGCCTGGGCCGCAGCCCAGGAAACCCCTGCCGCACCGGTGCCGGAAATTGCATTGGACGCGCCCGGGGCCTCTGTGCCTCAACTTCCAGCCAGCGCGCCGGGGCTTGAATTGCCGGAGGGAAGCAAGAAACCGGTGACAGCAGCCGAGGCTGGCACTGTGCCCCCTTCAGACCCTCCCGCCAGTCAGGATGAACTGGCACAGGCGGCACGTGACGCTTCATCCAAAGCATTGAAGTTCTTGCGCGATGGCGGCCCTTCAATCTGGGCGATCGCCGTCTTGTCGGTGATTACAATGGCCCTGATTCTGTGGAAGGTCTGGCGCCTGGCGCTGATCGGCGCCTGGTCGCGCGGCAAGGCAGGACAGGCCGTGCAAGCCTTTGAACGCGGGGACCTCACCGCGGCCCAATTCATCGTCAACAACCGGATCGGAGTGCGCTCCAAAGTCGTCAGCGCAGCGCTGACCGCCGCCGCTGCCCTGCCCGAGGACCGCGCCCGCGAGGAAACCGCCAGAGTAGCCAAACTGCATCTCGCCAGCGCTGCCACCGGTCTTGGCGCGCTGGAGCTGATTGCCACCATCGCCCCGCTTCTGGGCCTGCTGGGCACCGTTCTGGGTATGATTGCCGCATTCCAGGCGTTGCAGGCAGCCGGCTCCAAGGCGGATCCTGCGCTGCTGGCGGGCGGCATCTGGGAGGCATTGCTGACCACTGCCGCAGGTATGGCAGTGGCGATCCCCGCCTCTGCCGCACTCACCTGGTTCGAAGCGGTGATCACCCGTATCCGCCGCGATATTGAAGACAGTGCCGCCCGTATCTTTATCGCCCATGATCCGCAGCCGCTGAAACTGGCGGCCGAGTAGAGCCATGGAGTTCACCGAAACCCTGAAGCCGCGGCGCAAGCCAAGCCTGACGCCCATGATCGACGTGGTGTTTCTGCTCTTGGTGTTCTTCATGCTTGCGTCGCGCTTTGGCACCGATGCGGTACTGCAATTGCCGTTGGCTGCGCAGGGCGGCAGCTATTCCGGGCCGCCGCGGCTGATTGGGATCGGTGCGGGCAATCTGGATGTGAATGGCGTGCCGGTGGCAGACAGCAATCTGACTCAAGCACTGGCACCGCTGATGGAGAAACCCTCCGATATGCTGGTGCTGCGCGGCCGCGACGGCGCCAACCTGCAGCGCATCACTGATGTGACCGGGCGGCTGCGGCAGGCGGGCTACAGCAATTTTGTGCTGGTGGAATAAGGAGACGCGCATGGACCTGACAGAGACGCCCCGCCGTCCGCGGACTGAATCCATCGTGCCGATGATCAATGTGGTGTTCCTGCTGCTGATCTTTTTTCTGATGACCTCACGCTTGGCGCAGCCTGACCCGTTTGAGGTGACGCCGCCGGACGCAGCAATCGAGGCGGAACCAGAAGCCGCTCCTGTACTTTACGTCAACGCCGAAGGCCGGATGCATTTCGATGGGGCCGAAGACAGCGAAGCCCTTGCGCGGCTGGCGGCGGTCAGCGGCGGCAGCCCGGTTCTGCAACTGCGCGCCGACGCCCGGCTGGAGGCAAAAGCCCTGGCCCGCATTCTGCGCCAGCTGGCGGCAGCAGGCCTCAGCCAGGCTGAACTGGTGGTCCGGCAGCCATGAAACGTGCTGCCGAACTCACCGTTTTTGCCGGCATCGCCGTGTTGATCCATGTGGCGCTGTTTGCCCGCGTGCCCGGTTCCGGCGCGCAATCCAGCGGCGCGGGCGGCACTGCGATGGTGGCGATACAGGCAGCGCCCGATGCTGTAGCGGCAATGGCCGAAGTCTGGGAACAGCCGCCGCAGACCTCCCCCCGGATCGCAGCCCAAAGCGTTGAACCGTTGCCGCCGGCCAACGTCCCTTCCCTGCCGCAACTAGCGCTTGATCAGGCACCGCGGGCCGCAGTACAGATTGCAATACCCGCGCCGGCAAGGGCGGATAATCTGCAAATCGAAACCGCGCCGCCGCCACCGCCAAAGCCCCAGAGACCAGAGCCAAAGCCGGAACCGCAACACAAACCGGCGCCCGAACCTCAGCCGCAGCAGGCCCGCAAATCCGAACAGGCCTCGGCCGGCCGGGCTGAACAACGGGCCGCGGGATCGGGCGGCGGCGCTCAGGCCGGACAATCCGGCGGAGCACAGGCGGCAACGGCGGTGCCCGGCCGCAGGGCCAAGCTGCGCAGTATCTGGGGCGCCAAGATCCGCGCCCGTGTGGAACGGCGCAAACGCTACCCCGCCGGCGCCAGCGGCAAAGGCCAGGTTGTGGTGCGCCTTACCATCTCCCGATCAGGCCAGCTGCTGAGCCACCGGATTGCCAAGTCCTCAGGCATCGCAGCCTTTGATCAGGCGGCTCTGCAAGCCGTCACCCGGGCCGGTAAATTCCCATCGGCGCCGAAAAAGCTGCAGATCAATCAAATCAGCTTCAACCTGCCTATGAGTTTCTCGAAATAACCCCCGGACGGCTGCCGCTCCGGCCAACCCCGCCGGAGGGATATATCCCGAGGCTCAAAATCAATCCGCAAGTTTCGGCGCAGGTTCGGAGGCCTTTCCGGCGCGCACACGAGCGCGCGTGCCGTCGCGCTGTGCGGCGGCCTGCTCCGGACCCAGATCCTGCATCAGCGCATCCAGCCGCAGGCGGGCAGTGCGTGGCACCGTCTTGCCTTCGGCGCGCAGGCCTTCGTGGCGGGCGCCAGCTGCGAATTTCTTGTTGCGCTGATGCGGCTGAACGCTGTCCATATAGCGCGGATCCACCTCTGCGCCCACGGTCAGATAGCCAGCCTCAACCGCGCGGCGCACCAGATCCGCACCGCGCGCGCTGCGCACCACGATGGCATTGGCGCCCGGGTCATCATCCTCAGTCTCCGGGTCGGGTGAGCCGCCGGGCCAGGTGTCGGCGGCGGCGATGTCAGCAGCCTCGCCGATACCGTCCGGGCAAACCTTGCAACGGAACGGCAGCACCCAGGCGCTCTCATCCGTGCCCCAGAAATCGGTGTAGCGCTTCTCAACCACAGTGCCGTCTGCCATCTCGACGCGCGTTGGCCCAGGGCAGCCGTGGCCGCGGTAGCGCAAGCCAGTGACTTGCGACGGATCAATGCCAAGGTCCTGCTGCAGAAAACGGGACAGGCCCTGAGGCGGCATGAAGCCGCCGCAGACCGGCGTAAGCATGAATTTCACCAAGGCATTCACCCGCGCATCCGCCCGCGCCAGATTGCGCAGCGCCGCCACATCGCAAGGCTTGCCGGCAAAAGCAAAGGGGCGGCCCTTGTCCAACTGCTCCAGCACATCGATCAGCGGTGCAGTGGGACCATAGCGGGACCCGGCGGCAGCCAGCACATCCGCCGCAGTTTCCGACACCGCCCGGTCACCGAAGGCCGGCACCCGGTCCGACGCCTTCGCGTGCAGGATGAAATCAACTTCGCCGGTCTCCACAAGGAACATCCCCAGCGCTGTGAGCACCCCGCCTGTCGCGCCTTTGTGCCGCACCTCCGGATCCGCGGCATAGGCCAGCGCCATGTGCTGATAGGCCCCCCAAACCAGATCATGGCGGGTGGTTCCGGTCAATTCCGTCTCCGGCAGCCCTTCAACACGGGTGCCGGGACACAGGTCCAGGATCCGGTCAACTGTTTCGTGGGTCAGCGCCCCCCGCACCACCGGGCGTTCATAGCCGGTCTCCACCAGCTCCATCCGCACTGTATCGGGCCCCGCCACGGACTGGCACAGACCGCAGCCGATACACATGGCGTCTTCGGTTATTCTGTTCAGCCGCTCCGCCGGTGTCATTGGCTGGCGCTGGGATCCGCTCCCGGACGTGCGATTGGATTGGGTCACCGATCTCTCTCCCTTTCTGACATGTCCGCATTGAGGGGCCTGCGGCCCCCAGTCCGTGCTTGGCTATCAGCGTATTGCAGCCCTTCATGGCGCCCAGCTGACTCTTTTCGAAATCAACAATCTTGTCCAAAAGCGGCGGCCGCAGCAGGGGACTTCCGTTTTCAAACGCAATGCGACTGCCAGTGCCTGTTCGCAGGCTGCTTCCCAGGCAAGCCGGGTGCAGCTTTTCCGCTTGGCGGCTCACGCAATGCTCACGCGATGTGACTCCGCAAAGGCTTGCCTCGCCTCGCCCGGCCCTTAAGGTGGATCCCGTACGCAGCATATTGAGGCCAACGCATGAAAGATCTAGCCCCCGTTCCGGACCTGAAGCCGGAAACAGCGCAGCCCGACCTGCCCGCCAAGCCGCCGGGACTGCATGAACGAGCGCTGCATCTGCTAGCCCGGCTGCTGCCGCTGGCGTATTTCCGGCGGCCGCCAAAGATCATCATCATCGACGCCACCAACAGCTGCAACCTGCGCTGCCCGGTATGCCCGGTCACCTTTGCCATGCAGCGCAAACGCGGCATGATGAA
Source organism: Leisingera sp. F5 (assembly GCF_001593695.1). Classification (NCBI taxonomy): domain Bacteria; kingdom Pseudomonadati; phylum Pseudomonadota; class Alphaproteobacteria; order Rhodobacterales; family Roseobacteraceae; genus Leisingera; species Leisingera sp. F5. The sequence continues at coordinate 7,001 of NZ_LUKH01000009.1, forward strand.
ACCGAACGTGTTCCGCAAAATCATCGACGACTTCAAGGACCAGCCGGAAAAACCCGCAATCTATTTCAGCTTCTCGGGCGAGCCGACCCTGCACAGGGATCTGCCCGATTTCATCGCCTACGCGCATGAAAACGGCCATGACACGTATCTGTCGACCAATGCCACCCGCCTCACCCCGGAAATGAGCGAGCGCCTGATCCGCTCGGGCCTTGCCCGCGTGAATCTCTGCATGGACGGGTTTTCAAAGGAGGCGCAGGAAACCTACCGGGTCAATTCCGACTTCGATAAGGTAAAAGCCAGTATTGAAGAGTTCCTGAACATCAAAAGGGACCTGGGCTTCAAGACTCCGGTCACCGTGCTGCAAACATTGCTGACCAGCTATTCCGAGCCTCAGATGGACGAGATGGAAGGCTGGGCAAAGGAGGCGGGTTTTGACCGGGTGCGGTTCAAGACATTCTCGATCGGCTCCTACACCTCTGCCGACCAGAAACGAGAGTTCGCCCACTTCCTGCCGCGCCAAAAGGAATTGCGCCGCCACCCGCGCCATACCAGCCATGCGATGTGCACGGTGCCGCTGTTTCAGTCGGTGGTGTTCTGGAACGGCGACTTGGGTCTGTGCTGTATCGACTATGACCAGGTGATCCAGTTGCCGAACGTCGAGCAGGACGGCTTCCTCGCCGCCTACCGTTCGGACGAGGCCGCCCGAGCCCGCAAGCGCGGCTTCCTCAAACAGTTCAGCATCTGCAAAACCTGTTCTTTTTCCAACGCCGAAAACATGGGCATCCGCCGTGACCTGAAAAAATAGGCGCACAACCAGGGCTGCCCGCTTCTGCTTCTTTCTGGTCAAAAATACCCTGGGGTGAAGGCCGTCAGGCCTGAGGGGGCAAAGCCCCCTCCCCTGTTACCGCTGCAGCAGGACCGGAAACCAATCCTCACGCAGCCGCTGGCCGGGCTGCATTTCGTGACCCGGGAATGGCGGCGACGTGGGGCCGGGACGCTCAACATAGCGTGCATCATCGCCCACCAGCCGAAGCGAAAACGCACGGCGGCGCGCAGTTGAGGTGTTGCCGCGGGATCCGTGCAGCGTCTTGTAGTTAAAGGCGATCGCATCACCCGGTTGCATCGGGTATTCGACCACGGTCATGCCTTCGGCGTCAGGATCAGGAACAGGCATATACTGCCCTTCGTCCGCAAAAAAGTCCTCCTCGGAGACCCAACGGGTTGGCAGCACTTCCTTTTCCCATTTGTGTGAACCTGCGACGCAACGCAATGCGGCTTCCTTCACCTCATCAAGCGGCGACCAGAAGCTGATAGTCTGCTGCCCTTCAACAAAGTAATAAGGCCCGTCCTGATGCCACGGGGTCGGCATTGAGGTGCCGGGTTCCTTGACCAGAACATGGTCGTGAAACATTTGCACCGACGTGGATTTCATCAGGTCAGCGGCGACTTCGGCCGCTGGCGATTGTTCGATCGCCTGCTGGAACTCGGGGATGCGGGTCCAGTTGCAGTAATCGTCAAAGAACCGCCCGGTCTGGCCGGCCTTTTCGTTGTTGGACGCATAGGGCCCCGGATTGTCCATATTGGCAGCCACCCCGGCGCGCAGCAGCTCAACCTGTTCGGCAAAAAGGCCGCGGATCAGGACAACACCGTCGCGCTGAAACTGTTCGACATGTTCCTGGGTGATAAGGGGGTGAACCATTGCTGCCTCCGCTGGTGAATGATGCAATTCTGATGCGTTATTCCTGCCGGTCAAAGGGCATAGTTTCAAATCATATCTTTCTAATATACGCTTCACTTCATGTTATATATTACATTGCGTCACTATGAATACGTCTGCGCTGTGGCGCAGCATGGCAGCCTGTCAGCAGCGGCAGAGGCAGTGCATGTAAGCCAGCCTGCCCTGTCTGCAGCCCTCAGCCGGATCGAAGAGCACTTGGGCCATGCTCTGTTCCTGCGCCGCCGCGGCGCGGCGCTGGCATTGACACCGCAGGGCCGGAATTTCGCGGCGCAGGCGCAGGAACTGCTGGATCAAGCCAGGCGCCTGGAAGATCCGAAAGGGGCCGGTTCCGGGCAGCGGCAACTTATGCTGGCCTGTTTCTCGGACCTTGCGCCGTTCCTGCTGGCCCCCGCATTGAAGGCCCTGCGCAAGGTGTTGCCAGGAGTGGAGATCAGATACCGCGCCTGCGGATTCAAGCCGCTGATCACCGCGCTGACCGAGGGCGAGGCGGATCTGGCCATTACCTATGACCTGGGCTTGGATGCCGGGTTCAGCCGGGCGGAACTGGACCGGTTTTCACCGCACGCCCTGGTCCCGCCTGAACATCCGCTGGCGGAGCGCAGCCACCTTTCCCTGGCAGAGGTGGCGTTGCATCCGCTGGTGCTGTCGCAGGAGGGGCTGTCGGTGCAGCACATGCTGGGGCTGTTCAAGGCGCATGGGCTGGTACCGCGGATTGCACACCGGGCGGATTCGCTGGAGCTTCTGCGCAGCCTGACCGCCAATGGCGAGGGGGTTGGCATCAGCTACAGCCTGCCGCCGGGCGGGATGAGTTATGATGGCAAACCACTGAGCGCTATACGGATCACAGACCAGGCCGCCGAGGAGCCGGTGATTCTGGCGGCGCATGCGCAGTTGCCGGACGCTTCGCCGGCCTTCAAGGCACGTGAAATTCTGCGCACAGTGCTCAGTGCCGGCAGATCAGACCTTGCGCAGGCGGATCACCACGTCGACTGAGGCGATCTCCATCCCCTCCGGCGCTTCTGGCAGCTTGTGAATCACCAGCTCCTGGGCGGGTGCGTCGCTGACGCGGCCCTCGTCCTCCCAGAAGAAGTGCGGGTGGTCATGGGTGTTGGTGTCGAAATAGCTTTTGGAACCGTCCAGCGGGATCTCCTGCAGCACACCGGCGTCACAAAAGGCGCGCAGAGTATTATAGACGGTAGCCAGCGATACAGCGGCGCCTTTTTTCTTAGCCGACTCGAACAGGCTTTCGGCGGTGATATGGCGGTGTTTACCGTCACCGACCAGCAGTTCGGCAAGCGCCACCCGCTGCCGGGTGGGTCTCAGCCCGGCCTCCGTCAGCCAGCGTGTGGCCGCATCTTCGCTGTTTGGCGTCATGAGCAGATCCTGCATCGCGTTGCTGACCGTATATATAGGAGCAACACCCAGGGTTTTTCAAATGAAATTCATTCGCAGCTAGGCAGGTATTTCTCGGGTGCTTGTGGCACATTCAGCGCAGGAAGTGACGCTGGGTCCCCTTGCAGGACCCTTTGGCCGGGTGTTACAGGAGGCCAGATATACTTATAGACCAGACCCCAGGCAGGAGATGCGCCCGAATGGCCGATTACCCGAGCAGCTTTGACAAGGACGAATTGCTGAAATGCGCGCGGGGCGAGTTGTTCGGGCCGGGCAACGCCCAGCTGCCTGCACCGCCGATGCTTATGATGGACCGCATTACAGACATCAGCGCGGACGGCGGTGAGTTCGGCAAAGGCCATGTTGTTGCTGAATTCGACATTACCCCGGACCTGTGGTTCTTTGACTGCCATTTCCCCGGCAACCCGATTATGCCCGGTTGTTTGGGTTTGGACGGGTTGTGGCAGCTGACCGGCTTCAATCTGGGCTGGCGCGGCATGACCGGCAAGGGCATGGCCATGGGTGTTGGCGAGGTCAAGCTGAAGGGCATGGTCAAACCAGACCGCAAAATGCTCACCTATTTCGTGGATTTCACACGCGTCATTGACCGCAAGCTCAAGCTTGGCGTTGCCAATGGCCGCGTGCTGGCGGATGGTGAAGAAATCTATCAGGTCAAGGACATGAAGGTCGGGCTGGCAGACGAAAGCTGACCCTTTTTCCCTTTGATCTAATCCAAGGAGTACGCCTATGCGTCGCGTCGTCGTCACCGGTTTGGGGATTGTCTCCTCCATCGGGAACAATGCTGAAGAGGTCACCGCCTCGTTGAAAGCCGGCAAATCCGGCATTGAAGCCAGCCCCGAAATGGCTGAGCACGGCTTTCGCAGCCAGGTGGCCGGCACGCTGAAGATCGACACCGCGGAACATGTGGACAAGCGCACCCTGCGTTTCATGGGACCAGGTGCGGCTTATGCCCATATCGCGATGAGCCAGGCAATTGCCGATGCAGGCCTCTCGGAAGATCAGGTCGTGAACGAGCGCACCGGCCTGGTGGCAGGCTCCGGCGGCCCGTCAACCTCTGCTATGCTGGCCGCGCATCAGGTGGTCGCCAAGACTGGCGCAACCAAGCGCATCGGCCCTTTTGCGGTGCCGAAATGCATGTCTTCGACCATTTCCGCCAACCTGGCGACGGCATTCAAGATCAAGGGCATCAATTATTCCATCACCTCGGCCTGCTCGACCTCGCTGCACTGCATCGGCAACGCGGCTGAGCAGATCATGATGGGCAAACAAGACGTGATGTTTGCCGGCGGCGGTGAGGAGCTGGACTGGACCCTGTCCTGTCTGTTCGACGCCATGGGCGCGATGTCCTCTAAGAAAAACGACGACCCCACCGCAGCCAGCCGCGCCTTTGATCAGGACCGCGACGGGTTTGTGATCTCCGGCGGCGGCGGCATCGTGGTGCTGGAGGATCTGGACCACGCGCTGGCCCGCGGTGCGAAGATCTACGCGGAAGTGACCGGATTTGCAGCCACGTCCGACGGCCACGACATGGTGGCGCCCTCTGGTGAAGGCGGCGAGCGGGCGATGCGCCTGGCGCTGTCGACCCTTCCCGAAGGCCGCAAGGTGGATTACATCAACGCGCATGGCACCTCGACTCCTGTCGGCGACGTGGGTGAGGTTGAAGCCGCCCGCCGTGTATTCGGCGAAGGCCTGGTGCCGCCGATCTCCTCGACCAAGTCGATGACCGGCCACGCCCAGGGCGCTGCCGGTGCGCTAGAGGCGATCTTTTGCCTGTTGATGCTGGACAATGATTTCATCACCCCGTCGATCAATATCGACACCCTCGCCGAAGGCATTCAGCCTGGCGAGATTGCCACCAGCCTGGTGGAAAACGCCGGCCTCGACTCGGTGATGACCAACAGCTTCGGCTTTGGCGGCACCAATGGCTCGATGGTTCTGAGCAAATACAAGGGATAAGTGACGATGGCGGGATTGCTGACCGGCAAACGCGGCCTGATTATGGGCGTTGCCAATGACCGTTCCATCGCCTGGGGCATTGCCAAAGCCATGGCCGAGGCCGGTGCCGAGCTGGCCTTCACCTATCAGGGCGAAGCCTTTGGCAAGCGGCTGGAGCCGCTGGCGCAAAGTGTCGGCTCGGATTTTATGGTTGATGTGGATGTGACAGACGACGCCTCTCTGGATGCGGCGTTTGAACAGCTCGGAGGCCGCTGGCCGTCAATTGATTTTGTGGTGCATGCAATTGCTTATTCGGACAAGTCCGAGCTTACGGGCCGGTTCCTGGACACCAGCAGGGCGAACTTCAAGAACTCGCTGGATATCTCTGCCTATTCCTTTATCGAAGTGGCGCGCCGGGCGCATCCGCTGATGAAGGAAAACGGCGGCACCCTGCTGACGCTGACCTATCAGGGATCGAACCAGGTGGTGCCGAACTACAATGTGATGGGCGTGGCCAAGGCAGCGCTGGAATCGGCGACCCGCTACCTGGCCAATGACCTGGGCCCCGAAGGTATCCGGGTGAACGCAATTTCGCCTGGACCGATGAAGACGCTGGCCGGAGCCGCCATCGGCGGTGCGCGCAAGACCTTCAAGCACACGGCCCAGAACGCGCCAATGCGCGACAACGCCACGCTGGAGGCGGTAGGCGGCACCGCGGTTTACCTTGCGTCTGATGCAGGCGCTTGCACGACCGGTGAAATTATCCGGGTCGATGGCGGTTTCCACGTGCTGGGAATGCCGCAGCAAGATTACTTGTAGCCCGCCCGGCAACGCTGGCATATAGAAAAAGGCGCCTGAGAGGCGCCTTTTTGCGTGTTCACCGCTTTGTAGCTTCAACATGCCGAAGCTCACCTGCGGAACCGATTAGCCTTTGATCCGGCACACTCCCGCCCGTCGCCGGGCTTCTGGCAAAGCCCGCTTCCGTTGGGCGCGGGAGTGCCGCCTGCCCGCAAGCAAAACGTCAGGATACCGAGACCAGCTCGATGTCGAAAATCAGATCTTTGCCCGCCAGGAAATGGTTGGCATCCAAGGTGACAGTCTCGTCGCCGACCTCGACCACAGTCACTGGCAGAACTTGGCCGTCCGGGCTTTGCATCTGCAGCTGAGTACCCAGTTCCAGCGGGATATCCTCGGGGATGCCCTCGCGGGGGATCTCCTGGCGCGCAGCGGGGTTGATCGGGCCGTATGCCTCGGCGCAAGGGATATCCAGCGTCTTGCTCTCCCCCGCGGCCATACCTTCAAGCCCCGCATCCATGCCCGCAATCACATGACCTGCACCGACGGTGAATTCTAGTGGATCACGGCCTTCGGAACTGTCGAAAACGGTGCCATCCGTCAGCTTGCCTGTGTAGTGGATGCGCACGGTGTCGCCGTTCTTTACCCCGGTCATATGACCTCCAATTGGTTGCGGGTTCATAAAGGGGCGCAGCCTAGCGCCCGCGGACGTGATGTAAACCCGTATGGGTACAATTTCCCGCTTTGCCCTCCCATGGCTTCGTGCAACGCTCCAGCAAATGGAGAGCCCCATGCCAATTACCACCTGTATCTTTGACGCCTACGGAACCTTGTTCGATGTGGCCGCTGCGGCGCGGCAGGCCGCCAGAGAACCGGAGTTTCCCCATCTGCAGGACAGCTGGGCGGAGCTGGCAAATCACTGGCGGCTGAAGCAGCTTCAATACACCTGGCTGCGGGCGATCACCAATGCCCATGCCGATTTCTGGGATGTGACGCAGGACGGGCTGGACTGGGCGATGGAGGCGGCCGGGCTGGCAGCAGATGCGGCTTTGCGCCAGCGGTTGCTGGATCTTTATTGGCAGCTGCAGGCCTATCCGGAAGTGCCCGCAATGCTGAACGCGCTGAAGAGCGCAGGCATGAACACCGCAATCCTGTCTAATGGGTCCCCGGCCATGCTGGACGGCGCGGTGCAATCCGCGGGGCTAGGCAATGTGCTGGACGGCGTGCTGTCGGTGGAGAGCGTCGGCATTTTCAAGCCCGACGCCCGCGTTTACGATCTGGTTGGCGCCCGGTTCGGCTGCGCCCGGGAGGAGGTGCTGTTTGTCTCATCCAACGGCTGGGACGCGGCGGGGGCAGCGGGTTACGGGTTCGTTACCGCCTGGGTCAACCGGGCTGGCGAGCCTGTTGACAGGCTGCCCTGGAAGCCGGCCCATATCCTGCTGGACCTCACCACAATTTCCGATCTGGCCAAGGGATAAACGTTTCCACATGCCGTTTTTTGAAACCTCAGACAGGCTGCAGCTGCATTACTCCGATACCCGGGAGGGGGTGCCGTTGCTATGTTTGGCGGGCCTGACCCGGGACAGCCGCGATTTCCGCTATTTTGCACCTCATGCCACAGGCTGCCGGATGATCACCCAAGATGCCCGCGGACGGGGACAGTCGGATCATGATCCGGATTTCATGACCTACAATGTTCTGCGCGAAGCGCAGGATGTGTTGGAGCTGCTGGATCATTTGGGATTGGACCGCACTGCCGTTCTTGGCACTTCTCGCGGCGGATTGGTGGCGATGACACTGGCCGCCATCGCCAAAGACCGGCTTGCAGCGGTGGTCCTGAACGATGTGGGCCCGGAGATCCCCGCAGGCGGCATTGCCCGGATCATGGATTACCTGGGCCGCCGCCCGGCCGCAAAGACACATGCACAGGCTGCAGAAGCACTTGCTGCCCTGATGGCGCCGGCCTTTCCCGGCGTCCCGGCTGCACGTTGGCGCGAGGAAGCCGAGGCATTCTACGATGAAGACGCCGACGGGCTCAGCCTGCGCTATGATCCGCGCCTGCGGGACGCGCTGCTGGTACAAGCAGAGGCGGGCCCGGCACCGGACCTCTGGCCCTTGTTTTTGGCGCTGGAAGGCCTGCCCTGCGGGGTGATCCGCGGTGCAAACTCGGACATTTTGAGCGCCGGAACCTATACGGAAATGCAGCACCGCCTGCCCGCGCTGCAAGCCGTGGAAGTTCCAAACCGCGGCCATGTGCCCTTTCTGGATGAGCCGGAGGCGCTCGCCCTTATCCATTCAGTTCTGGACTGGATCAAATGACCTCAATTTCCATGATCGAAGCTGCCGCAGCGCGGCTGAAAGGCCATGCCCGTCTTACTCCAATGCTGTCTTCGCCGTTTCTGGATGAAATCGCCGGGCGCCGTGTGTTTGTGAAGGCCGAATGCCTGCAGCACACCGGATCCTTCAAGTTTCGCGGCGGTTGGTCGGCGGTATCGGCGCTGCCGCACGAGGCCCGCGCGCGCGGGGTGATTGCCTATTCCAGCGGCAACCATGCGCAAGGCGTGGCCGCGGCAGCCAAAGCGCACAAAGCGCCAGCTGTGATCGTGATGCCCGCTGATGCGCCGCAGCTGAAGATCCAGAACACCCGTGACCTGGGCGCTGAGGTTGTGCAGTACGACCGCGCCGGCGGGGAAAGCCGCGAAGCCGTTGGAGCCCGGCAAGCTGGGGAACGCGGGCTGGCTCTGATCAAACCATACGACGAACCGCTGGTGATTGCCGGTCAGGGCACCTGCGGGTTGGAGATTGCGGAGCAGGCCGCTGCCGAAGGCATCACAAGGGCGGATATTCTGGTCAACTGCGGCGGCGGCGGATTGTCGTCGGGGATCGCTCTGGCCCTTGAGGCGCGCGCACCGGACCTGCGGGTGCGCCCGGTGGAGCCGGAAGGGTTCGACGACGTGACCCGGTCGCTGGCCGCTGGTGAAATCCGGCAGAACCCCGGCCAATCAGGTTCTATCTGCGACGCGATCCTGACACCGCAACCGGGAGAAATCACCTTTCCCATCCTCAGCCGTCTATGCGGGCCGGGCCTGGTCATCACCGAGGAAGAGGCACTGCGGGCGATGGCGCTGGCCTTTTTGCGGCTGAAAATCGTTCTGGAACCCGGTGGGGCTGCGTCGCTGGCGGCGGCCTTGTTCCACCCTGACAAGATCGGCGGCGAAGCCGTGATTGCAGTCGCCACTGGCGGCAATGTGGATGCAGCGCTGTTCCAGGAGGCGCTGGCGCGTTATGCTTGAACTCTGACCGCACGGGAATCCGTACGGCAGCAAAGGGGGCCGTTCATGACACGTTTCACCATCGCCTCGTTCAATGTCAAAAATCTGATCGGACCGGAGCGGGAATACTACCGTTTTCAAAGCTACACGCCCGAGGAATACGCCTGGAAAGCAGATTGGATGGCCGACCAGCTGCTGACGCTGAATGCGGATATCGTTGGGTTTCAAGAGATCTTTGAAGAGGCACCGCTGCGCCAGGTGATTACAGAAGCGGACCGTCGCGGGGCCGAGGCGAATGCAGCCAGCATCCCCGACCCCTCCAAGCGCTATCACCGCAAGGCGATTTTTCAGAAGCTGGCCTATGGGTCTTGTGCCGGAGCCGCGCTGGCATTCGCTCCGAATGTTAATGACACGGGCGAGCCTGGAAAGCGGCGCCCAGGTCTTGCGGTCCTGTCGCGGTTCGGATTTGAAGGCGACGCAGAGGTGATCCAGGAGCTGGCTCAGCCGCTGGACATTCCGATGGCTTGCCTGGGCGAAGATGACGACGCTGGGTTCTATACCCTGCGCCGCCTGTCGCGCCCGATGCTGAAAGTGCGCGTGCCGGTTGGCGATCTGGTCATCACCGTCTTCAACTGCCATCTGAAATCGAAGCTGGGTGAATACATCACACCGCAAGGGGCGTCTTACGCTCCGGAATCCGTGCTGACGGCATATGACGCCGCAGGCCGTGCCTTGGGGTCCTTACGCGCGGCATTGCGGCGGATGGGAGAAGCCTGGGTGCTGCGCCGTGCAATTCTGGACGAGTTGGAACAAGGCCGCCCGGTGATGGTGCTGGGGGATTTCAATGACGGCGAAAACGCGGTCAGCAGCGAAATCATCTCGGGCGAGGCGCCATTCAAGAACTACACTTGGATGCTGCGCCATGATGCCCGGCACGGCGGTGACCGCTACAGCGAAGAAGAAGACAGGCAGATCCACGAAGCCATCGACCGGCTGCGGCTGCGCCCGGCTGAGAAAATGTTCCTGAAGAAGAGCTTGCGTGACGTGGTCTACACCACCGCTTTTGGCGGAGTGCATGAAAGCATCGACCAGATCTACATGTCGCGCCATTTCGACTCCGCCTGGAGCGGTGCGCTGGGGGAGATGCAGTACTACAGTGTATTCAACGATCATCTGACCGACGGCAGCCACCCGGAGGCACCCTATAACAAGCTGGCATCAGACCATGGGCAGATCATGGCCCATATGGAGCTGCACAGCTGAGGAGCACCGGAAAAATCCGATTTTTCCGGCCAATTTTCTTACTCAAGAAAATTCCACCGCCTGCGGCCAGCGGCTGGTTTACCTCGCCGCCCCGGCGCAGGTAGACTGCGGCGGAACAGCAATGAGGCACTCCATGCAGATCGCAGACCTGGGCGATGTCCAGCTTCACTACCGCATTGACGGCGACGCGGATGGCGCGCCCATCGTCTTTGCCAATTCGCTGGGCACAGACCTCAGGGTCTGGGATGCGGTAGTGGACCTGCTGCCAGCGGGCCTGCGCGTTATCCGTTATGACAAGCGCGGCCATGGGCTGTCGTCTTGCCCGCCAGCCCCCTATTCGATGGGCTCGCTGGTGCGCGATGCAGAACGGTTGCTGGATTTTCTGGAAGTGCGCGATTGTGTTTTCGTAGGGCTGTCCATTGGCGGCATGATCGCGCAAGGGCTGGCAGTGAAGCGGTTGGACCAGATCCGGGCGCTGGTGCTGTCGAACACCGCGGCCAAAATCGGCACAGCTGAGATGTGGAAAAATCGCGTGCAGATTGTGCAAGCGCAGGGTGTCGGGGCACTGGCCGATGCCGTGATGGAGCGCTGGTTTTCCCGCGGCTTTCGCGCGTCGCCTCAACTGCAGCTTTGGAACAACATGCTGGTTCAACAGTCCCGCGATGGCTATGCCGGCTGCTGCGCGGCAATTGCGGGCACAGATTTCTATACGCCTACCAGCGGTCTACGGCTTCCCTGCCTTGGCATCTCGGGATCGGAGGATGGCGCCACCCCGCCCGATTTGGTGCGCGAGACGGTCGATCTGATCCCCGGCAGCCGGTTCCACCTGATCCGCCGTGCAGGCCATATCCCTTGCGTCGAGCAGCCTGAGGAATACGCTGAGCGCCTGACCGCTTTCCTGCAGGAGACCGGGCACATTGGTTGAGATTCTTCTGATCCATGGATCCTGCCATGGCGCCTGGTGCTGGCGCGATGTGATCCCGGCGCTGGAAGGCCGCGGCCACAGCGCCCGTGCGATCACCCTGCCCGGCCATGGCGACGGCCGGGATCCGGCAAGCGTCACTTTGGCAGAAACGGCTGAAGCCATCGCGGCAGCCTCCACTCCGGACACCCTCGTGCTGGGGCATTCCTGGGGCGGGTTTCCCATTTCCGCCGCGGCGGAGGCCGCCCCAGAAAACCTGCGCGGATTGATCTACCTCTGCGCCTACATCCCTGTCAGCGGCAGCTCCCTGATCGATATGCGCAAGGCTGGACCGCGGCAAACGCTGTTCGGGGCAACCGCCAAGAACCCAGCCGGCACGAGTTACAGTTTTTTGCCCGAAACTGCGCCGGATCTGTTCTACCACGACTGCGGAGCCGAGGCTGTGCGCTTTGCCCTGGAAAACCTCTGTCCGCAGCCGATCCCGCCGCAAGACACTCCAATCCGGCTGAGCGAGCGCTTCGAGAGCGTGCCCAAGGTCTATATCCGCTGTGCCCAAGACCGGGTGATCCCGCCGGAATACCAAGCGCAAATGGCGTCGCAGCTGCCACCGCAGCGGGTCTATGAAATGCAAACTTCCCATTCGCCCTTTTTTGCGGATCCTGAGGGGCTCTCAGATCTGATCGGGCATATTGCAAAGGACTTCTGATGGCAGGTTCGGTCTTTGACAGCCAAGTGTACGGTGATCTCTTCGGCAGCGGCGAGGCCAGCCGCCTGTTCTCTGACAGCGCCGAGGTGCGCGCCATGCTGCTGGTGGAAGGTGCTCTGGCCAAGGCCCAAGGCGCGGCCGGAGTGATCCCGCAGGAAAGCGCTGCAGCAATCGGCCGGGCCGTGGTGGAAATCGCCGTCGATCCCGGCGTGCTGAAGCGGCCCACCGGGCAAAACGGCGTGCCGGTGCCGGGGTTGGTAGCTGCGTTCCGCGAGGAGATGAAAGCGCCAGAACATGCGCAGTATGTGCATTGGGGCGCCACCTCGCAGGACATCATGGACAGCGCACTGATGCTGCGGCTGCGCCAGGCGCTGGCGTTGGTGGAAGCGGATGTGACCGCAGCAGTGAAAGCGCTTGGCGTCTTGTCCAAGACACATGCGGAGCTGCCGATGGCCGCCCGCACATATGGCCAGCACGCTACTCCAACCAGTTTTGGCGCGGTTGCAGCGGGCTGGGGTGCCCCGCTGCTGGGGCTGCTGGAGGAACTGCCCGGCCTGCGCCGGAGCTGCCTGCTGGTGTCCCTGTCGGGGGCTGCGGGGACCTCATCCGCCTTGGGGCCGCAAGGGGCGGAAGTGCGCGCAGCCATGGCCAAGGGGCTCGCACTAAGCGATCCGGGGTGCAGCTGGCATACTGACCGCACACCGGTCTTGCGGATTGCGGACTGGCTGGTGCGGGTGAACCTCTCCCTTGGCAAGCTCGGCGATGACTGCATCGCGCTGGTGCAAAGCGGTATCGGGGAGATTTATCTGGGCGCTGCAGGCGCCTCCTCGACCATGCCGCAGAAGCAGAACCCGGTGGCACCTTCGGTGCTGGTGGCGCTGGCAGGGCAGGGCAGCGGTCTGCTTTCCGTCCTGCAGGGCGCCTCTATGCAGCGGCATCAGCGCGACGGGGCCGCCTGGTTCACCGAATGGATGTGTCTGCCTCAGATTGTACTGGGTGCAGCCAGTGCGGCAAAGGCCGGCAGGGCGCTTTGCGCCAGTCTCGCACCCAATGCGGCGGCTATGGCATCCTCGCTGTCGGACGGGCTGGGCATGATCCACGCCGAGGCGCTGAGTTTCGCCCTCACCGCAGAAATGCCGCGGCCCGATGCGCAGGATGCAGTCAAGGTGTTGTGCCAGGAAGCTCAATCGACACAAACCCCGCTGCAGGTGCTCGTTGCGCGGGACTATCAAAGTCTGGACGCGGCGGCGCTGTTTGATCCGGCGCGGCAAATGGGCCGGGCGCCGTGGGACGCCTTGCAATTTGCCAAGAAGGCGGAAGAACTGGGCGGCGAATAGAAACCGCTGAGGAGAGCAGGATTGCCCGCGCTGTCAGCAAAAAACGACAATGGCGGCAGGACAGAGCGCCGTAACCGCCTGTCCCTTGTCTTTGTTCTGGCGACTGTGATGATTGATGCCATGGGCATCGGGCTGATCATGCCGGTAATGCCCGGCCTGATCACCGAGGTGCAGGGCGGCTCGCTGGCGCAGGCTGCGGTTTGGGGGGGCGTGCTCAGCACCGTTTTTGCGGTGATGCAATTCCTGTTCAGCCCGATCCTCGGCAGCCTGTCCGACGCAGTGGGGCGCAGGCCGGTGCTGCTGGTCTCGCTGTTTGTGATGGCGCTGGATTACCTGATCATGGCTCTTGCCGGCACAATGTGGCTGCTGCTCCTGGGCCGAATACTGGGCGGGATCACTGCCGCCACCCATTCAACGGCAGGGGCGTACATCGCCGACATCTCGCCGCCGGAAAAGAAGGCCGCCAACTTCGGCCTGCTGGGTGCGGCTTTTGGTGCCGGATTTGTACTGGGCCCGCTGATGGGCGGGCTGCTGGGTGAACTGGGCACCCGGGCGCCGTTCTATGCCGCTGCGGTTCTGGTGCTGGCGAATTTCGCCCTCGGCTGGTTTGTGATGGGCGAAACAGTTCAGAACAAGAACCGCCGCCCATTTGAATGGCGCCGCGCCAACCCGTTCGAAGCCTTCCGGGCGGTCGGGCGCATTCCGGGCATCAAACCGCTGTTGTGGGTCTATTTCCTCTATTCTGTTGCGATCTATGTCTACCCTGCGATCTGGGCCTATTTCACGCTGGAACGCTTCGGCTGGCAGCCGCAGGTGATTGGCTTGTCGCTGGCGGTTTACGGGATCTCGATGGCTTTGGTGCAAGGCTGGCTGCTGCGCTACACGGTGGTTTGGTTCGGCGAGCGGCGGACGGTGATCTGGGGGCAGCTGTTTGATTTCATCGCCTTTGGCATCCTTGCCTTCATCTCCAATGGCACATTTGCGATGCTGCTGATCCCGGTCTCGGCGCTGGGGGCAGTTGTCCAGCCGGCGCTGCAAGGGATGATGGCGCAGGCGGTTGACGACAACCAGCAGGGCGAACTGCAAGGTGTCATAACTGCCGTGAATGCGCTGGCAATGATCCTGTCGCCGCTGATGATGACGGCGGTGTTCGCCCGCTTTACAGGCGAGGGCGCTGGCTTTTATATGCCTGGGGCGCCGTTCCTGCTGGCGCTGCTTCTGATGGCCGCCGGCTGCGTAGTGTTCCTGCGCAGCAAATCTTCCGTCGCGTAAAAGCACCGCTCTGTCGCGCCGCTGCCGCATTCCGGCTTGCCTGGGGGGCACCCGCCGCGCCACCCTGTTTGAAAACGGGGAGAGAGAACATGCAAACCATCAAAGCTGCCGTCTGCCATGAATTCGGCGCCCCGCTGGTGATCGAGGAGGTCCAGCTGGCGCCCCCTGGGATGGGCGAGGTTGAGGTCACACTGGACGCGGTCGCCATCTGCCACAGTGACATTTCCTATGCCGAGGGCGCCTGGGGCGGGCATCTGCCTGCTGTCTACGGGCATGAGGCTGCCGGTGTGATCACAGCACTGGGCAGCGGCATCACCGGGTTCAAGACCGGCGACCCGGTCGTCGTGACCCTGATCCGCAGCTGCGGCACCTGCCCCTCCTGCGCCGGCGGCAGGCCGGTGATCTGCGAAACGCCGCATGATACCGTGAATGGCCCGCTGAAAACCGCGGACGGCAAGCCGTTGGATCAGGCCATGGCCTGCGGCGCCTTTGCCGAGAAGGTCGTGGTGGACCAGCGCCAGATCGTGAAGATCCCGGAGGACATGGGCAAGGACGTGGCGGCGCTGGTCTCCTGCGGGGTGATCACCGGCGTGGGCGCGGTGGTCAATGCGGCTCAGCTGCGTGCGGGCCAGGATGTGGTGGTGATCGGCGCCGGCGGCGTCGGCCTCAACGCAATCCAAGGCGCCCGCATCGCCGGCGCCCGCCGCATCGTTGCAGTGGATATGAGCCCGGAGAAACTGGAGATCGCCATGGAGTTCGGCGCCACCCACGGGGTGCTCGCCACCGAAGAAAAACCATGGAAAGCTGCATACAAGGCGCTTGGCGGCCGCGGTGCTGATGCGGTGCTGATCACCGTTGGCGCCATACCGGCCTATGACCAGGCGCCCCGCTATCTGGCGCGCGGCGGCAAGGCGGTGCTGATCGGGATGCCTCACTCTGGTGCCAAGGCTGCCTATGAACCGGTGGTTTTGGCAGCTGTGGGTCAGGGGCTGATCGGGTCGAAAATGGGGGACGCGGTGATCCAGCGCGATATCCCGTGGATGGTGGATCTCTACCAGCAGGGCCGCCTGAAACTGGACGAGCTGATCTCGGGGCGCTGGTCTTTGGAGCAGATCAACGAGGCCATCGCCGACACCAAGACTGGTTCAGCCAAACGCAATGTGATTGTCTTCGGTTGACACTTTCAATGCGGAGCGCAGGGCGTGCTGAAATTTCTGACCGACCTCTTCAAACCCGAGGCCCCCAAGGCTCCGCCGATCACGTCTGAGGCATCGATGAACTTTGATGCAGGCAGTGTCGGCCCTTTCCTGACCCGGCTGGCCAACAATCCCCGTTTCGGCCTGCCTGCGGGTTTCACCGCTTCCGTTACCGGCGCGATCCAAGACATGGCGTTGGAGGAAACCCGCCGCTGGCGGATTGACGGCGCCTTTGACGGGTCGAGGGTGCAGATCGAGATCGAGGTTTTCATGGATGATACAGAGGCCCCTGACCTGGCCTTTTTCAGCACAAAGGCCGCAATTGTTGAGATCGATAAGGAGTTAACAGCCTTTGCCGAGGATTCGGAGAGCTAGACTATGAAACTGCAAGATCTGGATATCATCGTAACCGCCCCGCCTGCCCCTGGCTGGGGCGGGCGTTATTGGATTCTGGTAAAGGTCACCACGGACACCGGTGTTACCGGCTGGGGCGAATGCTACGCGTCATCCGTCGGCCCAGATGCGATGACCTATGTGATCCGCGACGTATTCGAGCGCCACATGGAGGGTGAGAACCCGGAAAACATCGAACTGATGTTCCGCCGCGCCTATTCCTCGGGTTTTACCCAGCGCCCGGACCTGACTGTAATGGGCGCATTCTCGGGCCTGGAAATCGCCTGCTGGGATATTCTGGGCAAGGACCGCGGCCGTCCGGTTCATGCGTTGCTTGGCGGGCGGATGAATGACCGCATCCGCGCCTATACCTATCTCTACCCGCTGCCGCATCAGGACATCACGGAGTTCTGGACCTCGCCTGACTTGGCTGCCGAGGCCGCGGCGCAAAAGGTCAGCGAAGGCTACACCGCACTGAAATTCGATCCCGCAGGTCCGTATACGATGCGCGGCGGGCATATGCCTGCGATGTCGGACATCTCGATGTCGGCAGCCTTCTGCAGCGCGATCCGCGATGCGGTGGGCGACAAGGCGGACCTGCTGTTTGGCACCCACGGCCAGTTCAGCACTGCAGGTGCCATCCGCCTGGGCCAGGCAATAGAGCCCTATTCCCCGCTCTGGTTTGAAGAACCTACCCCGCCCGACAATATCGAAGACATGGCCCGCGTTGCCCGCAACGTGCGCATTCCTGTGGCCACAGGCGAACGACTGACCACAAAGGCGGAATTTGCCGCTGTGCTGCGGGCTGGTGCCGCCGAGATTCTGCAGCCTGCCTTGGGCCGCGCAGGCGGGATCTGGGAAATGAAGAAGGTCGCGGCCATCGCAGAAGTGTTCAACGCACAGATGGCGCCGCATCTTTATGCAGGACCGGTGGAATGGGCGGCCAACATCCACCTGGCAGCCTCAATCCCGAACATTCTACTGCTGGAAACCATCGAAACCCCCTTCCACGATCAGCTGATCAAGGGATCCATCCGGATAGAGAACGGATTTGTCATCCCGCCAGAGACACCGGGACTGGGCATTGAGGTGGACGAAGACCTTGCCCGTGCCCATCCGTTCACCGGAACTGACCTGCACCTCAATATGCAAGAAGCGCCTTGTGATTACGCCAATGGCAACGCCTTTGCCGGTGGCTCTCCGCCGATCGTGGACTGAAACTGGAATTCCTGGGTGACTCGGCCCGGAAAATAGAGGCAATATGCGGCATACGACCAGCCAGGATGCCGCATATTGCCTGCCCAGAACAACGACCTCTTCAACCCCGAAACCCCAATCGACATGCAGGAACGTGCCGCAGCCGCGGCTGCTTTCCTCAAAACGCTTGCCCATGAAGGGCGGTTGATGATCCTATGCCATCTTGGCACCGGCGAGAAGTCTGTGGGCGAGCTGGAAGCCCTTTTAAACATGCGCCAGGCCGCGGTGAGCCAAATGCTCGCCCGGCTGCGTGAAGATGATCTGGTTACCACGCGGCGGGAAGGCAAGACGGTTTTCTATTCCCTGACTGACGGCAACACACAAGAATTGATAGCGTTGTTGTACAAACAATTCTGCAGCGGCGCTTGAATGCTCGTTTCCGCGACCGCGGGCATCCAGGCAGATTCTGTATGTTCCGCTTTAGCGCCGCTGAATTCAGGCCCGCGCTGCGCATGGCGCAGCGCCACGCCCAACCGGGGAGGCGCATTCTGCGAATGCGCCGGAACGGGCGGGAGAACCCGCCTGCGGTCCGTCACGCGTCAGCCCGCACCGTTTGGGTCTGCACACCCAACCCTTCGATCTCCAGCCGCATCACATCGCCGGGCTGCAGATAGACCGGTTGCGGCTTGCGCCCCATTCCGACGCCCGGCGGTGTGCCGGTAGCGATCACATCGCCCGGCTGCAAGGTCATCAGCTGGCTCAGATGCGAAATGATCTGTGCCACGGTGAACACCATCGTGGCCGTTGTTCCGGCCTGCTGGCGCGCGCCGTTCACATCACAGGTCAGCCACAGGTTCTGCGGATCCGGCACCTCGTCCCGCGTCACCAGCCAGGGACCGATTGGCCCAAAGGTGTCGCAGCTCTTGCCCTTGGTCCATTGGCCGGTCAGCTTGGTCTGATAGTCGCGCTCGGACACATCATTGACCACGCAATAGCCCGCCACATGGTTCAACGCGTCTCCCTCGGAGACATATTTGGCTGCAGTGCCGATTACCACGCCCAGCTCGACTTCCCAATCCGCTGCCACTGAGCCGCGCGGCAGGATTACGTCATCATCCGGACCGCAAATAGAAGAGGACGCCTTGAGGAACAGGATCGGATGCTCCGGCAGCGCCATGCCCATCTCTTCTGCGTGATCGGTGTAGTTGAGGCCGATGCCAAGGAACTTCCCTGTCTGTCCGGCACAAGGCGCCAGTTCCAGGTTTCCTTCCACCAGCGGCAGTTCCGCCGGGTCCAGCGCTGCCAGCCGGGCCAAGGCTTCGTCCCCCAGCACCGCACCGGTGATGTCCGGCACATGCGCCGATAAATCCCGGATTGCGCCTTTGCTGTCCAGAAGGCCAGGCCGTACTTCCCCGCCCGCGCGGTACCGCAGCAGTTTCATGTTCTTTTTCCCTGTCTCAATTCCTGGATCAATTGGAGACGTAGCCCGCCACCACCTGCAAAAGCTTGAAGGCCGTGGAGGCGTCATTTTCCACCACTGCCAGAAATTCTTCTTCGCCAATCCGCAAGCAGCTAAGGTCCGTCGCCGCGATCATGCTCAGCGCCCGGGCTTCATGGCGGATCAGACCCAATTCCCCCACCAGCCGACCGGGGCCAACCGTGGTGATCAGCCGGTCCTCACCGCCAGGCTGCGGCAAGTAAAGCTCTGCCTCGCCTTCAAGGATCATATAGGCCCCGTCCGACGCTTCATCATCCTTCAGGAATACCACTTCGCCCGCTGCGGCATCATACCAGCGGGCGCCAAACGCCAGCAGGCGCAACTGACGCCGGTTCAGGCCCGAGAACAGTTCAGTTTGCTCCAGCGCCCTCAGCTTGCGGGCCAGATCCTGGCTCGCCGCACCGTCGCCAGCCGCCGCAACCTGCGCCTCGTCGCTGACCAGACGGCCCTGGCGCAGTTCAAAGAAAACATCGAACACATCCGGGCTCTGGTAGCTGGGTGCAAGGTAGATCAGCGTGGTTCCGGGCAGCAGCTTGCGCAGGTTCTTATGCACTGCGACCCGGGTTTCCAAATCATAGCTTGCCATCGCGGAATCAAGGATCAGGATATCCGGTTTCTTGATTGTGGCCCGGCAAAAGGCCAGCGGCTCGGCAAAGCTGGCAGCCAGCCCCTGCCCGCCCACCGCAATCGGCATGTCAAAGATCAGCTCCACCACCTGGTCACGCAGACCTTCGCGCACCATCAGTTCCGAGACCAGTTTTCGCACCTCATCGCCCTTGGCCCCGGCTGCATCCGATATTTTGCCGAACAGAGCGTTTTCCAGAACTGTCAGCGTGGGGGCGATTGCCTCTTCTGCAAACGGCACAAAGCCGGCGCCCAAAGCTTTTAGCAAGCTTTGCCCATGGCTGCGGCGGAAGCCAAGAATCCGCTCCTTCATCGCCTCTTCAAAGGCCGGACCGATCTGTTCCGCCGAAATGGTGAAAGGCACGATCAGCAGCTGCGCCAGCTCCTCGCGGCTGAGCGCCGCCGCATTGACGGTGCCCGGCCGGTCGACCAGCGACAGTGCCGTTTCATAGGCGCCCACATCCAATCCCAACTTGCGGAACAGCGGGTGGCCAGTGCCATCCATGCCGAAGATTTGGCGCAGCATCTCCACCACATCACGGGTCAGTGCCACCAAACCTTCGTCCAGTTCCAACTGCTTGAGCTGATCAAGAAATTCTGCATGCCCATGCAGAATCTCGCCGGTCATTGCTTGTTGCGAAGCCGCAAACAGCAGGTTTTCCGCAACCGGCAGGGCCGGATTGTATGTTTCCGGCTCTAGAAAATGCACATGCACGTCAAGACCGGCGTCCAGAATGGCCTTGCGCACCGATGGGCGCAGCCCGACCAGCCGCTCCGCCAGATCCGGGTGGGCGGGCGCCTCGAAGCATTGTTCGATACCGCGGCGGAACAGGGCGGTATCAGACCCGATCCCTTCAACCAGCTGCAGCCACCAGCTCCGCAGCTCTGCCTCGCTGGAGAAACCGGCCAATTTGGGATCCAGCCAGGGCGCATCAAAGGGATCCGGGCTGTTGCCGGCGCGTTTGGCAATCTCAAGTTGTTGCAGATCGCGGGTTGCCCCCAATGGGCGCAGCCGCATTGGCATCATCACGTTGTCGCCAAAAGACCCTTGGAACAGAACCGGCCGCGAGGTGGCATAGCCGATCCGCGCCGCCACCGTTGCCTGGTGCAGCCCGCTGAGGTTCCGATCTGCCACGGACACGGTTCCGGTTGACGGAAGGATTTCCCGCGTCAGCAGTTCCGCCAGGGCCCGGCGGTCTTCCTCGGAGGGGGCTGCAATACCGATAACCTGCCCTGCGGGGAAAGTTGCGCTCAGCTCCTCCAGCACCAGATTGCCATCCGTATCACGCACATTGACCGCATCCAGAACCACATCGCCGCGCAGGCGTTCCAGCTCCTCCGGCTCGCCGCTCAACAACTTCTCATCCACCATGCCCTGCGGCGCAAAGCGCTCCAGGATCACCTCCCAGCGCAAACCCATGTCCTGAGTCTGGTTGTAGTAGGTCAGCAATTCTTTCCAGGGCGATGCCAGATCCTTGTAGGCCGCAAGCGCCGCCACCAGCGCGCCCAGCGAGACTTTGCCCTGCAGCACAAGAAAGCCGCCGACAGCATAGAAGAAGAACGGCGTGAGCTGCGTGATGAAGTTATTGAGAAACTTCATGAAGAACTTTTTCTGGTAGATCTGGAAGCGGATGTCATACAGCCGCCCCAGCCTAGCCGTGATGATCGCCATCCGGTAACGCCAGCCGCCATTGATCCGCAGCGTCGCGGCGCCCGCAGCGCTTTCGCCGATCTCAGTGGCCAGCGCCCGCACCTGTTTGATGCGTTTCTTGTTCAACAGGTTGATCTGCCGCTGCAGCATCGGGATCAGCCAGCCCTGCAAAGGAATGAGCGCAATCGCTGCCATGCCGAACCAGAAATTCTGCAGGAACAGAAAGAACAGGATGGTCAGCATCTGCCCCGCTTGCAGCACCGGCTGGCTGACCGCGTCTCCCATCAGCCCGCCCATCGGCTCGGATTCGGAGGTGACCATCGATACCAACTCGCCCTGGCTCACCCGCTCGAAATATGGCTGCGGAAAGCGCAGCACCCGGGCGATCAGCTGATAGCGGAAACGGCGCAGCATCCGCTCGGCCAGTACGCCCTTCATGGTGTTGATGCGCATTTTCAGCAGGCCGTGGCACAGCACTGACAGCAGGAAAGCGCCGCACAAGATCCACAGGAAGGTCAGCTGATCAAAGCTCTGTCCCAGCAGAGTTATGGTGGAGCTCTCAGCCCCGATCGCATCGTTGATGATCCGTTTCGGCAGCTCCAGCGTCAGGTAAAGAAGCGGGAACAGGCAGGCCGTGACCAGCAGCAGCACCAGCTGGTCGCGTTTCGAGTACTTCCAGATGAAACGGAACAAAGAGCGTTCGATGGGGAAAGCTCCATAAATGGCGGCTTCGGATGTGGTCTGCCTTATGGGTAGCGCGGTTTGGCAGGCACAGGCAATGGGCAGAAGACTGCCTTGTCCCGTTGCGGCACCCTGCCGGCGCGGCATTTGCCAGACGGCGAAAAATCCGTAAGGTTCCAGCGAGGTATCCATGCTGGAGGTCAATCGGTTTGCCGGAATATGTCGGATCCGTTCTGCTGCTGCTCTGCGCGTTGCAGGTCAAGCACCTGTTTGCCGACTTCTTTCTGCAAACGCCCAAGATGCTGTCCGGCCGCTGCGCCTATGTCCATATGGGGCGTGCCCAGCATGCGGGTGTCCACGTGATCGGCTCGGCCATTGTGTATGCGTTGTTCAGTGCACCTGTGCCGTTCATCCTGGTGCTGGCGGCGCTGGAATGGGTCGTGCATTTTCACATCGATTTCGGCAAGGCCCGGTTTTCGGAGCGCAAAAAGCTGAACCCGCAGCAAGCGATGTTCTGGCAGGCCATGGGATCGGACCAGGCGCTGCATCAGCTGACCTATATCGCCATGGCTTGGGCCTGGGTGAAATACGCGGCGATGTAACCGCACCCGCAAGCTGGGGGCCGGCCCCCAGACCCCCGGAGTATTTTTGCAAAGAAGACGCTGGATGACAGCCCCGCCTTCGACTTTGCGCTAGTACACCCGCCGCAAGCGAATTTTCTAAGGCACGACCGGCCTGTCCCGTTTGATCGTGCGCAGCACCACATTGGTCTGGGCGCTGGCAACTGCTGGCAGGCGGAACAGGAAATCCTCCAGAAACCGGTTATAGGCATCCAGATCCGGAGCCAGGACCCGCAGGTGATAATCGGACTGCCCAGTCGTTGCGTAACATTCCTGAACCAGCGGGCTGCTCTCCACCGCGCGAATGAATTCCACCAGCTTGTCCGGATCGTGGCGGGTTAAGTGCACATGCACGATAGCCTGGAACCCCAGCCCCATTGCCGGTGCATTCACCACCGCACCGTAACGCTCAATAACGCCCTCCTCCTCCAACGCCCGCACCCGGCGCCACAGGGCCGACGGCGACATACCCACTGCCTCAGCCAGATCGGCGTTGGAGATGCGGGAGTCTTCCTGCAGCAGGGTGAGGATACGGGAATCGCGGTCGTCAAGCTTCATGGTTCGGTTACTTTTCTCACTTAATCGCTGCATTTTGGGTATTCTACCCATAATTTACCGAAAAAGCAGTAACTCGGGCAAATCTTTTCAAGCATTGCGGATTACTTTTCCGGAAAGCACATTTACCGCGCAAGGACTCCCTCGAGATGACCAAGCTGAGCCATAATTTTCGCAGCTACACGCTGGACGACCGGTACAAAATGACCCAGGGCCGGGTTTTCCTGACCGGCACCCAGGCCTTGGCCCGGATCATGCTCGATCAAGCGCGTCGCGATCAGGAAGCCGGTTTGAACACTGCGGGCTTTGTCTCTGGTTACCGCGGCTCACCGTTGGGTGCGGTCGATCTGGAATTCTGGCGCGCCAAGGAACGGATGCAGGCGAACCGGATCAAGTTCATGCCTGCGGTAAACGAGGATCTTGGCGCCACAGCTGTCCTGGGTGCGCAGCAGGCGGTGCTGGACCCGCATTGCGAGGTCGAGGGCGTGTTTTCCATGTGGTACGGAAAGGGTCCAGGCGTGGACCGGTCTGGCGATGCGCTGAAACATGGCAACGCCTACGGCTCCTCGGCAAAGGGCGGTGTGCTGGTGGTGGCTGGTGACGACCACGGCTGTGTCAGTTCTTCGATGCCGCATCAGTCGGATGTGGCGTTCATGTCCTGGTTCATGCCGGTGCTGAACCCCGCAGATGTGTCGGAATATCTGGCTTTTGGCGAATACGGCTTTGCACTGTCGCGCTACTCCGGCACTTGGGTGGGGTTCAAGGCGGTGTCGGAAACCGTCGAAAGCGCCCGTTCAGTTGACCTGCGCCCGGACCGGGAATTTATCTGCCCCGATTTGCCGGATTATCCTGGCGGGCTGCATATCCGCCGTGCCGACCTGCCTTCGCCCGAGATTGAGACCCGCATTCACGCCAAGCTGGACGCGGTGCGCGCCTTTGCCGAGGCCAACCCGATCGACAAACGGATTTACGACATCAAGGACGCGCGCTTTGGCTTTGTTTCCACGGGAAAGGGTCATCTGGATCTGATGGAAGCGCTGCGCCTTCTTGGTCTGGATGAGGCCGCCTGCCGCCGCCTGAAGATCGACATTTACAAAGTCGGCATGGTCTGGCCGCTGGACCGCACCGACGCGCTGAAATTCGTGAAGGGCAAGCAGGAGGTGCTGGTTGTTGAAGAAAAGCGCGGCATCATCGAGAGCCAGTTCAAGGAAAACTTCTATGACTGGCCCGGCAGCAAACCCGAAAAAATGGTTGGCAAATACGACAGCCAAGGGGACCCCCTGATCCCCTGGACCGGGGAATTGAGCCCGCTGCTGCTTGCCCCCATCGTTGCCGCGCGGCTCGATAGTTTTTTCCCGGAGGAAAACCTGCCGGCCAAGGCAGCGGCACTCACGGCGGAACCACCGAAGCTGTTGAACGTGCCCGGCGCCACCCGTACGCCCTATTTCTGCTCCGGCTGCCCGCACAACAGCTCCACAAAACTCCCCGAAGGATCCAAGGCGTTTTCCGGTATCGGCTGCCACGTGATGGCCAGCTGGATGGACCGCGACACAGCCGGCTATGCGCAGATGGGCGGCGAAGGCGTGCCCTGGACCGTGGCCTCGCAGTTCAATGGAAACAAGCATGTGTTCCAGAACCTGGGCGAAGGCACCTGGTATCATTCCGGCTCGCTGGCGATTCGCCAGGCAGTCGCGGCCGGCACCAATATCACGTACAAAATCCTATATAATGATGCGGTGGCGATGACGGGCGGCCAGCCGGTGGACGGCCCGGTTTCGGTGCATGGTATCGCCCAGACCTGCCGTGCCGAGGGGGTGGAACGGATTGCATTGGTCTCGGACGACATCGGCAAGATTATCCGCAGCGACTTCCCGGCCGGTACCACCTTCCATGACCGCAGCGCGCTGGATACGGTACAGCGTGAGTTGCGGGAGATCCCCGGCGTTACTGTACTGATCTACGAACAGACCTGCGCGACGGAAAAGCGCCGCCGCCGCAAGCGCGGCAAGATGGAGGACCCCAAGCGGTTCGCCTTCATCAACGATCTTGTCTGTGAGGGGTGCGGCGATTGCTCGGTGGAATCCAACTGCCTGAGCGTCGAGCCGAAGGAAACGCCCTTTGGCCGCAAGCGCAAGATCAACCTGTCCACCTGCAACAAGGATTTCTCCTGCCTGAACGGCTTCTGCCCCTCCTTCGTCACCGTCGAGGGGGGCACCAGGAAGAAAAAAAAGCCCGCGGGGCTGGACGCCGCCGCATTGACAGCCAAGCTGCCGGCGCCGGAACTGCCCTCTCTCAAGGTGCCGTTCGACCTGCTGGTCACCGGAGTGGGCGGCACCGGTGTTGTCACCGTCGGCGCGCTGATCACCATGGCGGCACACCTGGAAGGCAAAGGATCAAGCGTGCTGGATTTCACCGGCTTTGCGCAGAAGTTCGGAACTGTCCTCAGCTACATCCGGCTGTCCAAGGAACCCGGCACCTTGAACCAGGTGCGCATCGAACAGGGCGGCGCGGATGCGGTTATCGGCTGCGACGTGGTGGTCAGTTCGGCGCCCAAGGCCTCGGCGCATTACCGCGCAGGCACCAAAGTGGTGCTGAACCGGGCGGAAATGCCCACTGGCGATCTGGTGCTGCGACGCGATGCTGATTTGATGGCAGGCCTGCGCGAGAAAACCATTGCCGAGGCCGTCGGAGAGCAAAACCTGTCCGGTTTCAACGCCAATGAGGCCGCCGAGACAATGCTGGGCGAAGCTGTGCTGGCAAATGTCATGATGCTGGGTTTTGCCTGGCAGCAAGGGCTGGTGCCGGTCAGTGCCGGGGCGCTGGACCAGGCGATTGAGCTGAACGGCGTTGCCATTGAAAAGAACCGCCTCGCCTTTGCCATAGGCCGGGCCATGGCAGAGGACCCGAAACTGGTCGCCAGCCACTTTGAGGAGACGCCCGGAAAGACGGAAACTTTGGACGCGCTGATCGAACGCCGCGCCACTTTCCTCACCGGTTATCAGAACATGGCTTACGCCGGGCGATACACTGCTGCCCTGAACCGGTTCCGCGACGCACTGCCTGCGGAGGCGCAGGAAGAACTGACCACCGCCGCGGCGCGGGCGCTATTCAAACTGATGGCTTACAAAGACGAATATGAAGTTGCCCGGCTGCTGACCAGCGACGCCTTCCAGCACCAGCTTGAGGATGAGTTCGAGGGGGATTTCAGTGTCAAGTACCACCTCGCGCCGCCTTTGCTGAACTGGAAAAAGGACACCCGCGGACGCCCGGTAAAACGGGCCTTTGGGGCCTGGCTGCGACCGGCGATGCACTTTCTGGCCAAGGGCAAGACGTTGCGCGGTTCGGCCTTCAACATCTTCGGCTATCACGAGGAAGCCCGCCTGCACCGCGACCTGCTGGCCTGGTTTGAGGCCGCGCTGAAGACCATCGCCAGCCGTTACCGCCCCGATGCGCATGAGGCCTGCCTGAAGGTACTGAACGCACCGATGGATATCCGCGGATATGGCCCGGTCCGGCTGGACGCGGCTGTGGACGCGCGCGCGCAGGCTGAAGATTTGCTCCGCAGCCTGTAAAACCGCACGCCCGCGGCCGCGGCTGGTGCCTTAGACGTCCCAGTGCTGCTTGGTGAATTCGGTGAAGTCCGCCATCTCTTCGGACAACGGCTCGCGCCCGGTAAAGACCTTGAGGTACTCGGGCGTCACCTCCAGCCGGTGCGCGTGGCTCTCATTCGGATCCGCCATCTCATAGCCGAGCTGCATGTAGTAAAGCACCTTGGCCCGGGTCACGGCTTCCCGGTCCGCATAGCCGTACCGGGCAAACATTCCCGTCAGCGCCTCTACCCGGCGGCGGTCCGAGCGGTCCAGCAGGCTGCGCACCTTGCCGGAACGGCGCGACCAATCCCGCACGGCAAAGTCCAGCGCAGTGTTGAACAAATCAGGGTTGGTAATGCAGTGGAACACATTCAGCACTGCGCCAGTAATGGTCTTGGCCGGCGCTTCGGCCTGGCGCACCATGCCGGCGGTATTGGTCTGCTCCCATGTCTTGAGCAGCGCATCCAGCAAGTCCTGGCGTGATTTAAAGTACCAATAGAACGACGAGCGCGAAACCTGCATCCGCTCGGCAAGCGCCAGCACTTTCACTTGCTCCACCCCGTCCGAGATCAGCACATCCATCGCAACATTCAGCCAGTCGTTGCGAGTGACCTTAATGTTGCCGACCAGCGGCTCGGCTTCCGGATCGTCCCGGTGCAGAACAGGTTTTTGCGCCATGTGCGGCCTTTCGGAATGCATGCGTTCCCTGGCACCCTATGCCGGGCTGCCTGCTGGCGCCAACAATTCGATCCTGTCAGCAGGCATTTGCTGCAAGGACCGAGTGGCGCCCGGGTCACAGCAGCTCCGCAAATTCTGGAGTACAGGGTCATTCTGCCTTAGATCTCCTGCCGGCACGGTTAGGTGAGACACAGCCATACTTCCCCGGCAAGCTGGGCCGAACTCACTGGATACGCAGAGCGGATGCGGACTGGCGGAACTGGGAAATGCGCAACCGCACAACCGGAAAGCCGATCAATTTTTCTTTGCACAACGGGCATCTGGCCAAATGGGGTTTGACTAAGCAGCCTTCAGCGCGCGAAGGTGGCTCAAAAAAACAGGGGAAAACACGATCTCATGAGTGCGTTGAACCAGCCGGGCGGACAATTCTGAATGCGCCCGCTGCTGTCCGTTGAAAATCTCAGCATTGGATTTGGCAAGGGCGGCTCCGTCGTGAAGGACGTGAGCTTTGCTGTGCAGCCAGGCGAAACACTCGCCCTGGTCGGGGAAAGCGGCTCGGGCAAAACGGTCTCTTGCCGTGCCGTGCTGCGCATCCTGCCGAAGGTGGCGCAGCTGCGGTCGGGGCGCATCCTGCTGGACAGCCGCGGCAGCCAGCTGGACCTGGCGACGCTGGATGAACGCCGGATGCGCGATGTGCGCGGCAACACCGTGTCGATGATCTTTCAGGAGCCGATGCGGTCGCTGTCGCCGCTGCACCGGATCGGCAACCAGGTGTCCGAGGTGCTTTGGCTGCACGGCCGCAAAAGCGAACGTGAGGCACGCAAGGAGGTCCTTGAATGCTTTGAGCGGGTCGGGTTCCCCGAGCCGGAACGCACCTACAGATCCTATCCCTTCGAACTGTCCGGCGGGATGCGCCAGCGGGCAATGATCGCCATGGCCATGGTGGCAAAGCCGGACCTGCTGATTGCGGATGAGCCGACCACGGCGCTGGACGTGACCACACAGGCTCAGGTGCTGGGGCTGATGAAAGAGCTGCAGCGCGAAAGCGGCATGGCGATGATCCTGGTGACCCACGACTTGGGCGTGGTCGCCAATATGGCAGAGCAGGTGGTGGTGATGCACAAGGGCCGGGTGATGGAATCCGGCCGTGCGGAACCGATGCTGCGCACCCCTGCCCATCCGTATACCAAGGCCCTGTTCAACGCCGCGCCGGAAATCCCGGATGAAGCGGTCGTTGCAATCCCGCCGTCACGCGATGACCTGATCATGGAGATGAAGTCGGTCTCCAAGACCTACACTTTAAGAGCCAGCAAGGGCTGGCAAGCTCCGACCCTGATCCACGCCTGCCGCGAGGTTGATCTGCGGTTAACCCGCGGAAAAACCCTGGCTGTTGTCGGTGAAAGCGGCTCGGGCAAGACCACAGCCGCACGAATTGCATTGGGGGCAGAACTTCCGGATCCCGGCGGTGAAGTACTGTTCCGCCCTGCCCCTGATCAGCCGGCGGTTACAGTGCACAGCATGGACCGTGCCGCGCGCACCGCCTTTCAACGGCAAGCCCAGATGGTGTTCCAGGACCCTTACTCCTCACTGTCGCCCAGGATGCGCCTTCAGGACACTTTGGTGGAACCCCTGGAAATCCACCGCATCGGTTCTCGTGCCGAACGCCGGGACAAGGCGGCGGACATGCTGCGGCTGGTCGGCCTGTCGCCGGACATGCTGAAACGCTACCCGCACGCGTTTTCCGGCGGTCAGCGCCAGCGTCTGTCGATCGCGCGCGCGCTGATGCTGGAGCCGGCGCTGATCGTCTGCGACGAGCCGACCTCGGCGCTGGATGTTTCGGTGCAGGAGCAGATCCTTCTGTTGCTGGAGGAAATCCGCGACCGGCAGAACCTGTCTTATCTTTTCATCAGCCATGATTTGGCCGTGGTCGCCCGCATCGCAGATGAGGTCGCCGTGATGCGGCGCGGATTGATTGTCGAGCAGGCGCCGCCGGAAACCTTATTCTACAATCCACAGCACCCCTACACCAAGGCGCTGATCGCGGCCCAGCCGGAACCTGATATTGACCGGCCCATCGACTTGAAACTGGTCGCCCAAGGCGCAGGCGCGCCGGACTGCTGGCCCGAGGAATTCCGCTTTAACGGGTCCGATGCCCCGCGTCTGGTAAACCTGAAACACCTGGAACCCGGTCATAAGGTGCGCTGCCATGCTTGATGCCCTGAAATCCTTTTTGGCGGCTGCTTTATGCCTTGCCCCGATTTCTGCCCTTTGCGGCCCCGAAGTGCAGGAAAGCAAATTCTGGAACTCCGAAGTCAAGGCGGGCTACTTGCCCCCGGTGGCCAAACGCCTGCCAGAGGTGCCGCTGGTGGTCGACCTGGCTGCCAAAGGCCGGGCCTTCGGCACTGAGGGCGGCACGCTGAACACAATGGTGACCCGTTCCAAGGATATCCGCCAGATGGTGGTCTATGGCTATGCGCGGCTGGCGGGCTATGACGAAAACTACCGGCTGCAGCCTGACATTCTGCTGGACTATGAGAACGAAAATAACCGGCGCTACACCCTGAGGTTGCGGCCCGACCATCGCTGGTCCAGCGGCGATCCCTTCACTTCTGCCGATTTCCGCTACTGGTGGGAGGATGTCGCCAACCACGAGCTGCTCAGCCCGGCCGGTCCGCCGGATTTCCTGCGCGTGAACGGCAAGCTGCCGCGCGTAAGCTTCCCGGACGAAGCCACAATCATCTATGAATGGGACGACCCCAACCCCAGCTTCCTGCACATGCTGGCCCAGGCGCGCCCGCCTTTCATCTACCGGCCGGCGGAATACTTGAAGCAATTTCATGCCGATTACGCTGACCCGGGCGTGCTGGAGGAAGAAGTCGACTATGCCCGCGTAAAGAGCTGGGCCGCGCTGCACAACAAATACGACAACATGTACAAGTTCGACAATCACGAGCTTCCAACACTGCAGCCCTGGATAAACGCCTCGCCCGGCAAGAAGATCCGCCATCAATTCGTGCGCAATCCTTATTACCACCGGATCGACAGCCGCGGCGTGCAGCTGCCCTATATCGACACCGTGGAAATGGAGATCGTGACTGCCGGCCTGGTTGCGGCCAAATCCAACGCCGGAGAGGCCGACCTGCAGGCCCGAGGCCTCGGCTTCCGTGATATTCCGATCCTGCGCAAAGGTGAAAAGGACGGCGCAAACTACAAGACATATCTCTGGGGGTCCGGTGCCGCCTCGCAGATCGCGATCTATCCGAACCTGAATGCCAAGGATCCGGTCTGGCGCGGGGTGCTGCGCGATGTCCGGGTGCGCCGGGCGCTGTCGCTGGCTATCAACCGCCGCGCCATCAACCGGGCGCTCTATTTCAATCTGGCCAAACCCGGCGCCATGACCGTGCTGGAGCAGAGCGAGTTTTTTGACCCTGCCCTGCGCGCCGCCTGGGCGGATTTCGACCCGGAGCAGGCCAACCGGCTGCTGGACGAGGTCGGCCTTACAGAGAAAGACGCTTACGGCATCCGCTATCTGGCCGACGGGCGGTTGATGGAGCTGGTCGTGGAAACAGCAGGCGAACGTCAGGAGGTCGAGAATGCACTTCAGATAATCTCGGACGATTGGCGTGATGTCGGGGTCAAACTGGTGATGCGCCCGCTGGATCGCGATATCCTGCGCAACCGGGTGTTTTCTGGCAGCACCATGGCGTCTGCTTGGTTCGGTTGGGATAATGGCTTGCCGCAGGTCTACACCTCGCCTGCCTATCTGGCGCCAACGGATCAGGTGTTCCTGTCCTGGCCGAAGTGGGGCCAGTTCTATCAAACCGGCGGCGACGCGGGGGAGCCGCCTGACATGGCCCCGGCCCGGCAGTTGATGGATCTCATGCAGGACTGGAACATGACCACGACTGATGCCGAGCGAGCCGCCGCCTGGCGTGCCATGCTGAAGATCCACGCTGATCAGGTTTATGCCATCGGCGTCGTCGCCGCCGCGCCGCAGCCTGTCGTGGTCAGCAACCGTCTGCGCAATGTGCCCAAACAAGCAATATGGGCCTGGGACCCCGGTGCCCATTTCGGCCTTTACCGTCCGGATGAGTTCTTTTTTGAGGATGGCCAGGGCTGATGGAAATTATGCGTTACGCCATTTACCGGTTTGGCACCATGCTGCTTACGCTTCTGGTGGTGTCGGTGCTGGTCTTTGCCATCATCAACCTGCCGCCCGGTGACTATCTGTCCAACCAAATTGCCGAGCTGCAGGCCACCGGCCAATCCGCAGGTGTCGCCAAGGCGGAATTCCTAAGGCAGGAATATGCACTCGATAAACCCCTATGGCAGCAATACATGATCTGGATGGGTTTTATGCCCGGCCCGCACGGGTTTTCCGGCATGATCCAAGGCAATTTCGGCTGGTCTTTCGAGTTCGACAGCCCGGTTGCCGATATTGTCGGCGACAGCCTTTGGCTTACAGTTCTGGTAAACTTGTCCGCCGTCGTCTTTGTCTATGCGGTGGCGCTGCCGCTGGGGGTTTTAGCCGCTGCCCGGGCCCGCACATGGATTGATTACACCTCGGCCTTTATCGGTTATCTGGGCCTCGCCACGCCAAACTTTCTGCTCGCACTGATCCTGTTCTACTATGGCCACCGCTGGTTTGATCTGCCGATCGGCGGGCTGATGGCGCCCGAATACGAAGGCGTGCCGATGAACTGGGACAAGGTGAAGTCCATCCTCGTCCACCTGATCGTGCCAACCTTCGTGATCGGCACTGCCGGCGCATCCGCTATGATGCAGCGGTTGCGCGCCAACATGCTGGATGAACTTGGCAAGCCATATGTGGAAACTGCCATCGCTAAGGGCATGAAACCATCGCGGATGCTGGCCAAGTACCCGCTGCGCGTCGCCTTCAACCCCTTTGTCGCTGACATCGGCAACCTGCTGCCGGCAATGATCTCAGGCTCGGTTCTGGTGTCGGTGGTACTGGGACTGCAAACCATCGGTCCGACCCTGCTGACCGCGCTAAAGACCCAAGACATGTTCCTATCGGGCTTCGTGCTGATGTTTGTCGCTTTGCTTACCTTGATCGGCACCATGGTTTCAGATGTTCTGCTGGTGCTGCTTGACCCGAGGATCCGGTATGAGGGACGCGGCGCATGACCCGGCTGCCTGATGGACGTTTTGTCGATGACGAACCTTTCGACCCGCAGGCCTCGATTCTGGAGCTGGAG
Organism: Leisingera sp. F5; assembly: GCF_001593695.1. Taxonomy (NCBI): domain Bacteria; kingdom Pseudomonadati; phylum Pseudomonadota; class Alphaproteobacteria; order Rhodobacterales; family Roseobacteraceae; genus Leisingera; species Leisingera sp. F5. The sequence goes on from NZ_LUKH01000009.1 coordinate 39,556, forward strand.
CGCAAAGACCTGGACGCGCCCAACTGGCTGCTGGTCTGGCGCAAGTTCAAAACCCACAAACTGGGGCTGATCTCGGGCATATTCCTGTTGGTCGCCTATCTCATGATCCCGTTCGCCGGCTTCATCGCCCCCTACGGGCCGAACCAGCGCTTTTCAGAGCATCTGTATTCCCCGCCGCAATCAATCAAGCTGTTCCACGAGGGCGAATTCGTGGGACCCTTCGTTTACCCGATGACGTCCGAGGCCAATCTGGAAACCTTCCAGTGGGAATTCAGTCCCGACACCTCGCGTCCGCTGAAGCTTGAATTCTTCTGTGAAGGCAAAACCTATAATCTGGCCGGTATCATCGAAAGCAACCGCCATCTGTTTTGCGCAACCGAAGAGGCGACGATCTTTATTTTGGGATCCGACCGGCTGGGCCGCGATATCTTCAGCCGGGTTTCCTATGGTGCCCAGCTGTCGCTTACAGTGGGGCTGATCGGCATTTCCGTGTCCTTCGTTCTCGGCATCTTCTTTGGCTCAATGGCGGGGTACTTCGGCGGCAAGACCGATTGGCTGATCAACCGGGTGATCGAAGTCCTGCGGTCCCTGCCTGAGTTGCCTTTATGGCTGGCGCTATCAGCAGCGGTGCCCTCGAACTGGTCGCCGGTTGCGGTGTTCTTCGTCATCTCGATCATCCTCGGAATTCTTGATTGGCCAGGGCTTGCAAGGTCGGTGCGGGCGAAATTCCTATCCCTGCGCGAAGAGGAATACGTGCGCGCCGCTGAGATGATGGGGGCCTCTTCCGGGCGGGTGATCCGCAAGCATCTGCTGCCAAACTTCATGTCGCATTTGATCGCCTCGGCCACCTTGTCGATCCCGGCGATGATCCTGGGCGAGACCGCGCTGTCTTTCCTCGGCCTTGGCCTGCGCGCGCCGGCAGTCAGCTGGGGGGTGATGCTGAATGACGCGCAAAACCTGGCCTCGATCGAGATCTATCCCTGGACCGCGATCCCGATGCTGCCGATTGTGATTATCGTCTTGGCTTTCAACTTTCTTGGCGACGGCTTGCGCGACAGCCTGGATCCTTACCAGCAATGACCTTGCTCGCTGCCCTGCCCGTGCCCGGAAGCTACCATCTGACCGGCACAGGGCACTGGCGCAGTGCCTTTGCGGTCTCGGAGCTTGCCACTGCCTCAATCGCCGCAGTGGGGCTGGAACTGGCGCGGCTGGTGAATGCGCTGAACCTGGCGCCCGTTTCGCCGGAGGTCACGGTGGACCAGCGTCTGGCGTCACTCTGGTTCGGCTATAGCTTCCGCCCCGAGGGCTGGGAGCTTCCCAGCCTGTGGGATCCGGTTGCCGGCAATTATGAAACCGCCGATGGCTGGATCCGCCTGCACACCAACCTGCCGCACCACCGGCAAGCTGCCCTGAAAGTACTAGACTGCGCAGGAGATCGCGCGGCCGTGGCAGTTGCAGTGAAGCAATGGCGGGCCGGTCTTCTCGAAAATCAGATCGTGACCGCAGGCGGTGCAGCCGCCGCCATGCGCAGCCGCGCAGACTGGCTGGCGCACCCGCAAGGCCGCGCTGTTGCCGCCGAACCGCTGATCCACTGGACCTCACCGCGCAAGATCCAGCTGCGGGACAGGCTTCAGGCAACGGCAGACCGCCCGCTTGCCGGGCTCAGAGTGCTCGATCTCACCCGGGTTCTGGCCGGACCGGTCTCGACCCGCACGCTGGCCGGCTTCGGAGCTGAAGTGCTGCACATAGACCCGCCAGGCTGGGACGAACCGGGGATCATATCCGATATTTCGCTCGGCAAGCGCATGGCGTCCCTGGACCTGTGCAAGGTCCAAGACCGCCAGCGGTTTGAGGTGTTGCTGTCAAATGCCGATGTGCTGGTGCATGGCTATCGTCCCGGTGCGCTGGGTGGTCTGGGCTACGGCGCGGACGCCCGCCGCCGGATCGCTCCCAATGCGGTTGAAGTGTCTCTGGATGCCTATGGCTGGACCGGCCCCTGGGCCCTGCGGCGCGGCTTTGACAGTCTCGTGCAGATGAGTGCAGGCATCGCCGATACAGGCCGCGTCCAGGCCAGGGCAGACGATCCGCACCCTTTACCGGTGCAAGCGCTGGACCATGCCACAGGCTATCTGATGGCAGCAGCGGTGCTCTCGGCCTTGGCAAATGCTGCCCAAGGGGCAGCAGTGCCCGCGGCCCGCCTGTCGCTTGCCCGCACCACGGAACTGCTTGCCGGAATGCAGAAATCTGCCGAAGGACCGGATGTCACCAAACCGGCGAACAGCGACTTCACCCAGGAGATAGAAAACAGCGGTTGGGGGCCGGGCCGCCGCCTCGCTGCGCCGCTCGCCCTGAACACCAGCCAAATGCACTGGGACCGGCCCGCCTCCCGTTGCGGCAGCGCCCCGGCATGCTGGCCGGAATAGTCTATGAAGAAGGGGCGCTGCCCCTCTTGGCTTTCAGCCAATTCACCCCGGGGTATTTCCAACCAGAAAGAAACTGGTTTCCGCGGCAGCGGCTTCTCTTTGGGAGAAATACTCCCGCCGGAGGCTGCGGCGCGCGCAGCGCGGCGCCACGCCCACCCCCAAGCGGAGCGCGCAAGCGATCCGGCGCGGTGGCGGGAGAGCTCCGTTCGGGGTCAGCCGGCCTGCTCAGCGGTCATCGCCGCCCGGGCCGCCCATCTCGTCCAGAAGATCTTCGTCAATCGCTGCTTGCACTGCCCCCGCAGCAGCTTCTTTCTGCTTCGGCGTCATCTCATCGGCCTGGTCCGGCGCCAGCCGCACGGTGACCTCGCGATGGGCAAATCTGATGCCCTCGCGGGCAAACAATTCGCGGATCTCCTGGTACACACGTTTGCGGACAATCCACTGATCCCCCGGTTTGGTCATGAATTTCACGCGGATGATCATCGCCGAATCCTGCATCTCGATCACACCTTGGGATTTCAGCGGCTGGATAAATGTGTGCCCGACGACCGGGTCATCCATCAGCTTCTGGCCAAGCTTCTTGATCAGCTTGCGAACCTTCTCCACGTCAGTGTCGTAGGTCACGCGCATCGGCAGTTTCATCATCACCCAGTCACGCGAATAGTTGGTCAACACCTTAATCTCGCCAAAGGGAATCGTGTGCAGCGCGCCGAGGTGATGACGCAACTGGAACGATCGCACCGAGATCTTCTCGACCGTGCCCTTAACGTCGCCGATGTCGATGTATTCGCCTTTGCGGAAGGCATCATCGATCAAGAAAAAGGCACCGGAGAAGATGTCCCGCACCAGCGTCTGCGAGCCGAAGCCGACCGCCAGGCCGACAACACCGGCACCGGCGAACAGCGGGCTGACATTGATACCCAGTTCCAGCAGAACGATCAGCACGATTGAGACCAGCACAACCGCCAGGATCGCCCCTCGGAACAAGGGCAGCAGAGTGGCCAGACGGCTGGCGCCCCCGGCACCGCCTTCGTCACCAAGCTCGGCCTCCGAAACATCGCCGGTTTCCTCGTCGATCTTGCTGTCGATCCAGATCCGGAACAGGTGATAGACGATGTATCCGATGAACAGGATCACTGTCACATCGATCACCCGTTCGGCGGCCGTGGTTTCAGTCCATCTGGCGTCCGGATTCCAGACGATCACCAACGAATAGGCCCCAACCACAAAGGCCAGAATACCAGCGACTCTGCGGGCGAGATCCTGATATGTGGCAATCGGATGCCTGGAAGCAGGGGTTTCAGGGCCTTCCGCGGCAGTTTCCGCCTCAGGCGGAACAGCCTCTTCACCCGGCTGCCCAGAAGTGTCTGCCTCCTCCGCCACGGGCCTTTCCAGGCCGGCTGCCGCCAGTGCAGGCTGCATTCGGCGGGTGCGGTTGAAATAACGTTCGATGAAATAGTTGATCGCCCCGTAGACAATCAGGATCGTGGTCAGCACAAAATAGCTGCCCGCCATCAGCGGGATCGAAATATCCTTTTCCAGCACCAGGTCAAAAGCCAGTTTAAGCCAGCCAAAAGCCATGTAAGCCATCAGAACCGGCGCCCAGGCCACTGCCAGAACACGCACCAGCCAGGAACATTTTTCAGGCAGGCGGCCGGCGCGGATAGCGTTGGATATCGCGCGCCCGTTGACCAGTACCATCAGCAGATTGCCCAGCATCCCCACCAGCGCCAGAACTCCGTAAACCAGCGCATAGACATTATAGTTCAGACCGAAATCGCCGACCCAGGTGGCAAACAGCGTCGAGGAGATGTCGTAGGTCGCCAGCAGGGACGCCCAGATATAGAGCCGTTTTGCGTCCCGGTCTGAAAACACCGGTATCCGGTACTGAGCGAGGAACGGCGACAGCACCATCCGCCACAGATCGGACACCGTGCGGGCCAGAAAAAAGGCCGTATAGACAGCCGTCGCCGTGAATTCGATTGATGGGTCGCCCGAAGCGCCGAAGATCAGATAGGAAATGAGAGCCGCGAAAACCATCGCGAAAACAGTGGCGCCGATCCCCATCAGAAAGCGGTAGACAAGGAATGGCATCTTTTCCTGATAGCCTTCCGGGTTGGCCTGGATCCGGGCCACCACAAAGCGCTTGGCGATGCGCTTGCCGTAAATCTCTGTCGACAGCCAGCGCCCGATCAGCAGGAACAAAACACTCCAGCCCAGTACTTCGGCATAGGTCGTGATGCGGCCGTCCGGGCTGGTTTGGCGCAGAATGTACTGCATCTCAAAAATCGAATAAGGCAGCGCCTCAAGCCGGCTGTTCAGCTCCGCCCGAAAGGCGGCAACCCTGGACTGCGCTTTCATCAGCGCCGAAGGCTGCTCCATCGTGTCGGATGCAGGATGGTCCGTTTCCTGTTCCTCGTCCGGAGGCGCGTTCAGCAACTGGCCGCTGCTGTCCACCACGACCACACTGACACCGCTTTCAGCCGCCTGCTCGATTGCCCTGGACAGCCTATCCGCTCCGCCTGCCTCACTTTCCTGCGCGTCAGCGTGAGCCGCGAGCCCGATACTCAGCAGGCCGCAAAGGAGAACCCGAAACAAATACTGCAGCATGAACGCTTATCCTTTTGGAAACTTGCGCCAAATTAACCACGCGACGGAGCGTTGCGCAAATGGCGCGGGCGCAAATTCCTGTGCGCCGGGCAGCAAAGGCGCATGATTGCATGCGCACAGGCTCCGGGCTATACAAATTCATAATCCCGCCCCTTGGGGCGGACAGCTGCAAATCCTGGCCAGGCAGATCATCTTCCCGACCAGAACAGCAGCAAAGGCAAATACTGACCGTGCCCCCGCCGCAGCTGGCTTCAGGGGCGCGCAAACTGAGGCGGAAGATGGCGGAGCAAAAGAGCACGCGCCCGGGGACGAGCGGCAATACCGGCTGGCCTGGTTGCTGCGCCGCCGATCCCGGATTCCGGACATCCGCCGCCCGGCAACCCGATCAGGCAATCCAATGACGACCGCAAGCACCACACAGACAGCGGCGGGCACCGGCACACGCGGACCGCGGATCATGTTCTACAGCCACGACACTTTCGGGCTGGGGCATCTGCGCCGTTCACGCGCGCTGGCGGGTGCCCTCACCGCTGCCAACCCCGACACCTCGGCGCTGATCCTGACCGGTTCACCGGTTGCCGGCCGGTTCTCGTTTCCGACGCGGGTCGACCATGTCCGCCTGCCGGGTGTGATCAAGCGCTCCGACGGCTCTTATGCTTCGCGCACCATGGGCATGAGTATCGAGGAAACCGCTGACTTGCGCGCCGCGCTGATCCGCTCGACAGTGGAACAATACGACCCCGATGTGCTGGTGGCCGACAAGGAACCCACTGGTTTTCGCGGAGAGCTGATGCCGGCGCTGGACCTGCTGAAATCGCGGGGCCGCTGCAAGATGGTGCTGGGCCTGCGTGATGTGCTGGATGAGCCCGAAGTGCTGGCCGCTGAATGGGAGCGCAAGCACGCGGTTGAGGCCACCCGCGATTTCTATGATGAAATCTGGGTTTACGGGCCGCGGTCTGTCTACGATCCGACGGCGGGGCTGCCGTTCACCCCGCAGATGCAGGCCCGGATGCACTGGACCGGCTACTTGCGCCGCGACCTTGGCCAGGTGGGGGAGCCGCCCGAACAGCCCTATCTGCTGGTCACCCCCGGCGGCGGCGGCGATGGCGAAATGATGGTGGACCTGGTGCTGTCGGCCTATGAAGCCGACACGGAACTCTCCCCGCGCGCTGTACTGGTCTATGGCCCCTTCCTGTCCGGAGAAACCCGCGAGGACTTTGAAGAGCGTGTCGCCCGGCTGAATGGCCGGGTCACCGCTGTCGGTTTTGAATCCCAGATCGAAACCCTGTTTGCCGGCGCCCAGGGCGTTGTCTGCATGGGCGGCTACAATACCTTCTGCGAAGTCTTGTCCTTTGACAAACCCGCAGTGATCGTGCCACGCACCACGCCGCGGCTGGAGCAATGGATCCGCGCCAGCCGGGCCGAGGAAATCGGCCTCACCACTATGCTGGACGAAACCCGCGACGGGTGGAACGCCCCGGCGCTGGCCATGGCGATCCGCGCGCTGGCCAACCAGCCGCCGCCCTCCGCGGCCGGCTCCGAGGGCCTGCTGGACGGGCTGGACTATGTCACCCGCCGGGTGGACGCATTGCTGCAGAACTCACATCAAGAGGCCGCCGAATGAGCACGCCCCGCCCGCCGCTTGCGGTGGTGGTCAAGGGCTGGCCGCGGCTGTCCGAAACCTTCATTGCACAGGAACTGGTGGCCCTGGAGGCCGCCGGCCACGCGCTTGAGATCTGGTCTCTGCGCCACCCCACAGACGTCAAGCGCCACCCGCTGCATGCGCGGCTGCAGGCACCAGTGAACTACGTTCCCGAATACCTTTACGAGGAGCCAGAGCGGGTCTGGAACGCACGCGCGATGGCTCAACGGCTGCCGGGCTATGCTGAAGCCTATAGAATTTGGCGTGCCGATCTGCGCCGCGACCTGACACCGAACCGCATCCGCCGCTTTGGCCAGGCCTGTGTGCTGGCCGCAGAAATGCCCGCGGAAGTGCTGGGGCTTTACGCGCACTTCCTGCACACGCCGTCCTCCGTTGCGCGTTATGCCGCGATCATGCGAGGGCTGCCCTGGAGCTTTTCTGCCCACGCCAAGGACATTTGGACATCGCCGGATTGGGAGCTTAAGGAAAAGCTCTCCGCCGCCCATCACGGCGCGGCCTTTGGCGCCACGTGCACCGGTTTTGGCGCAAAGCACCTGCAACAGATGGCCGATACTCCGGACCGGGTCGATCTGGTTTACCACGGGCTGGACTTGTCGCGGTTCCCCGCCCCCCCTGAACGCGGGCTGCGCCAGCCGCAGGATCCGATCCGCTTCATGTCAGTAGGGCGTTTGGTTGAGAAAAAAGGCTTTGACCGGCTGATTGCCGCTCTGGCTCTGCTGCCCCCAGGGCTTGATTGGCACTGGACCCACATCGGCGGCGGCGGTTTAGGCGATTTGCTGCAGGGCATGGCCAAGGATGCGGGCATTGCCAACCGCATCACCTGGCGCGGCGCATGCGACCAGCCCGAAGTGATCGAGGCGATGCGCCGCTCGGACCTGTTTGTGCTGCCCAGCCGGGTCGCCGCAGACGGCGACCGCGACGGGCTGCCCAACGTGCTGATGGAGGCCGCCTCGCAGGCCCTGCCAATCCTGTCGTCTCCGGTTTCTGCCATCCCCGAATTCATCACCCATGGAACCCATGGCCTGCTGAGCAAGGACAGCCCTGAGGCGCTGGCCGAAACCCTGCTCTACGCTGCCCGGCACCCGCAACAGCTGGCAGATATGGCCGAGGCTGCGCTGGCCCGGCTGCGCAGTGATTTCGGCATGGACCCTGGAATTGCCCAGCTTTCAAGACGGCTGAGCGCGATGCTGCAAGGCAACTGACTGGACATGCAGCCGGGAGCCGGAAAGCGGGTTGCCTTCTACGCACCGATGAAGCCGCCGCATCACCCGGTGCCCTCTGGCGACCGCGAGATCGCCCGAAACCTGATGGGTCTGCTCACCGGCAGCGGCGTGGAGGTGCAGCTGGTTTCTGACTTGCGGATCTATGACAGGCACGGCGACGCAGCGCTGCAAGCAAGCCTGCGCGAGGCTGCACAAGCAGAGGCTGAAAGGCTGATCGCAAGCTTGCCGGAAACGGACCTCTGGGTCACTTATCACAACTACTACAAGGCCCCCGATCTGATCGGCCCTGCTGTCGCCCGTGCCCGTGGCATTCCCTATGTGCAGATCGAATCCACCCGTGCCATAAAACGCTTGACCGGACCATGGGCTGGCTTTGCCGAGGCTGCTCACGCCGCAGCCAACGCTGCCGCGGCGATCTTCTACTTCACGCAGCAGGACCGCTTTGCATTGGATCGCGACCGTTCTGGCGCTCAGGCAGTCGCCCATCTGCCCCCCTTCCTACCGCGGGATCAGCTGCCCGTAGCCTCGTCGCTGGACGGCCCGATGCTGACGGCCGGCATGATGCGTCCGGGCGACAAGCTGGACTCGTATCGCATCATCTCCGAAATGCTCTCTCATCTGCCTGGGGATTGGCGGCTGGACATTGCAGGCGACGGCCCCGCCCGCAGCGAAGCCGAGGTGCTGATGGCCCCTTACGGACACAAAGTGCGCTTCCTCGGCCAGCTTTCCCGCGAAGAGCTGGCAGCCGCCTATGGCAACGCCAGCCTGTTCCTTTGGCCCGGCGTCAATGAAGCCTTCGGCATGGTCTACCTGGAAGCTCAGGCCCACGGCCTGCCCATCGCAGCCCAGGACCGCCCTGGCGTCCGGGATGTGCTGCTGCCCTCAGGCTACCCGGCCCCGGAACAGGGTCCAAGAGCTCTCGCAGCCTTTACAGCACGCTTGCTTGCAAACCCCGCGCTGCGCGCCGAAGCTGGCAAGAATGCACGTGACCGTATTTCGTCCCGCCACCTTGCCCCCGCCGCGGCCCGGCAGTTCTGGGCAACCGTTCTGCCGCTGATGGAGACACACGCATGATCCGCCTCGCCCTTTTGCGTCATGGCCACACCGCCTGGAACCGCGCCGGCCGCATCCAGGGCCGCAGCGACATCCCGCTGGATGACCAAGCCCGCGAAGAGCTGCGCCGCTACGCCCTGTCCCCGGATTGGCAGCAGGCAGACCTTTGGTCCAGCCCTCTGGTGCGTGCCGCAGAAACCGCAGAGCTGGTTGCAGGCAGACCGCCCCGCACCGCACCGGAACTCATCGAAATGAACTGGGGTGTCTGGGAAGGGCTGCACGGGTTGGATCTGAAAGCCGCCCCAGCCAGCGGATTCCGCGATATCGAGGACTGGGGCTGGCACTACCGCCCGCCCGGCGGAGAATCCCCGGCAGAGGTCTGGACCCGCATTAAACCCTGGTTGCGCGGTCTGAAGCAGGACACAGTGGCGGTCTGCCACATTGGCATCATGCGGATGATCCTGGCCTGCGCCCATGGCTGGGATTTCGACGGCCCTGCCCCCTTCCGCATCAAGCGCAACCGGCTGTTTGTGGTCGAAATCAGCGGCTCCACCCTTATGCCTTGGCCCGAACCGGTCCGGCTGATCCGCAAGGATGCACCATGAAAGTCCTGATTGCCGTCACCCATCTGCTTGGCACCGGCCACCTGGCCCGTGCGCTGACGCTCGCGCGCGCCTTCTCCGCTGCCGGCCACAAGGTTCAGGTGGTTTCCGGCGGCTTCCCCGCCCCGCAGCTTGACACTGGCGGGACCGGGCTGATCCAGCTGCCGCCGTTGCGCTCTGACGGGGTGAATTTCACCCGGCTGCTGGCGGAGGACGGAACGCTGGCGAATGCGGCCTGCCTGATCCGGCGCCAAGATGTTCTCTGTGCAACTCTGAACGAAATGCAGCCTGATGTGCTGATTACCGAACTGTACCCCTTTGGCCGCCGTTCCCTGCGCAAGGAGTTTCTGGCGCTGCTTGACGCCGCCCATGCCTTGCCCCGGCGGCCCGTGGTCCTTTCCTCTATCCGCGACATTCTCGCCCCGCCCTCCAAGCCCGGAAAAGCGGACAAAGCCGATGCCGTGATCGCCCGGTTCTATGACGCGGTGCTGGTCCACTCCGACCCTGCGGCAACAAAGCTGGAGGCCAGCTGGCCGGTCTCCAGCATGCTGGCCGACAAGCTGCGCTATACCGGTTACGTTGCCCCTCCGGCTGCTGGCCTGCACCCGGAGCAGGCAGGCAGCGGCGAGGTGCTGGTCAGTGCCGGCGGCGGCAGCGTCGGCGCACCGCTTTACCAGGCGGCACTTGACGCAGCAAAGCTGATGCCGGACACGCCCTGGCGGTTGCTGGTTGGCGGATCAGACGCCCGCCAGCGCATCGCAGATTTTGCCAAGGCAGGCTCTCCCGCCCTGCTGGAACCGGCGCGCAAAGACTTCCGCCAGATGCTTTTCCATGCCGCTGCCTCCGTCAGCATGTGCGGCTACAACACAGCACTGGATCTGCTGCAAGCCGGCACGCCCGCTGTGCTGATCCCGTTTGATGCCGGAAATGAAACCGAACAAGGCCTGCGCGCCGCCAGCCTGGCCCCGTTGAACGGCATCCAGGTGGTGAAGACTGCGGACCTCTCGGCTGAGACGCTATGCGCTGCGGTCAAGGCGGTATTGCACGCACCGCCGCGGGTTACAGGCGGTTTCAGGTTTGACGGCGCCGCCCGGAGTGTGGAGATTGCCGCAGAACTTGCGGGAGGGCGCGAATGACACCGGATTGGAGCGGTCTGGACCGGGAACTGGAGCACTGGCAGACGGGGGGATTGACGCTGCCTTTGTGGTGGCGGGACGACGACGCGATGTCCCACTCGACCGAGCTGGAGCGTTTGACAGAACTGTCTGCGGACCTGGACCTTCCGGTGCATCTCGCGGTGATCCCGCACGGTGTCACCCCGGACCTTGGCCGTTTTGTTGCAGATCATCCGCAACTGATCCCGGTGGTGCATGGATGGGCACATCAGAACCATGCCCCTGCCGGCGAGAAGAAAGCCGAGTTTGGAGCGCACCGCCCGCTGGAGGAATTGCTGGACGACGCCGAACGCGGCCTGACCGCTCTGCAAGAGATGTTCGGCACCGGCTTGCGCCCGATGTTCGTGCCGCCCTGGAACCGGATCTCTCCGGAAATGCTGACCTGGCTGGCCGGTGCCGGTTTCACCGCGGTTTCCACTTTTACGCCGCGTAAAAGCGCCAAACCCGCCTCAGGGCTGCTGCGGGTGAACACCCACCTCGACCCGATCAACTGGAAAGGCGCCCGCAGCCTGGTGCCGCCGGAACAACTGATCAATCAGGTTGCATGCCAGTTGCGCGACCGCCGGCTTGGCGATGCCGACAATGCAGAACCTTACGGCCTTCTGACCCACCATCTGGTGCATGACGAAGCAGTCTGGGGTTTTACCGCCGCCCTTGCAAGGCGCCTGCTGGATGGCCCGGCAGAGGCCTGGATCTATGATGAAAGGATGTCCTGAATGAGCCGTCTTGATTCCATGCTGCGCCGCCTCACTGCCCAGCGCGACGGGTTGAACTGGGCCGCAGATCAGGTCATCCCGCTGGACGGCGATGTGCTGGACATGGGGCTTGGCAACGGCCGCACCTATGATCACCTGCGTGAAACGTTGCCCAACCGCCGGATCTGGGTCATTGACCGGCTGCTGCAGTGCCACCCCTCCTGCGTGCCGCCGGAACAGGATTTCCTGCAAGGCGAGGCAAAACCCATGCTGGAACGGCTGGCAGCCGAGGGGCGCAAAATCGTTCTGGCGCATTACGATTTCGGCTTTGGCATCAAAGAAAAGGACGTCGCCGAGGCTGCTGCGCTTTCCCCGGTTATTGGCCGGGTCATGGCGCCGGGCGGCATCATCGTTTCCGGCCAGCCGCTGGCGGGTTTTGAAGAACTCGATGGCCCGGACGGTATCCCGCCGGGGCGTTACATGTTCTATCGGCCCGGCTGATGCCGGTACACGCCCGGCCCTTTGGCCGGGCAGCGCACGCCCCGCCCCAAGAGGGCGGGCGCTTCTCCCCCTTCCGGATTGCGGGCTGCTTAGGCCACACGCTCACCGCGCGACCAGACTCCGCGCAGGGCGGGCGCGCCGGCTTTCAACCGGAACCGGATCAGATCAGCACGCTTGCCGGTTTCCAGCCGCCCGCGATCGCCCAGCGCGACTGCATCGGCCGGCGCATGGGTTACCGTGCCCAGGCCGCGCGCCATGTCGCCCCAGAGATCGCCCAGCTTAACGGCTGCCATCAGCAACGCCGCAGGGACATAGTCTGACGACAGAATGTCCAGCAGTTCCAACTCCGCCAGCTCATGCGCCGCCACATTGCCGGAATGCGAGCCGCCGCGGATCAAGTTCGGTGCCCCCATCATGACTTTGATCCCCTGCGCATGACAGGCCTGCGCGGCCTCAACCGTTGTCGGAAACTCCGCCAGGCTGATGCCATGCCGGGCTGAAACAGCCACTTGACCTGCTGTGGTGTCGTCATGACTGGCCAGCACGGCACCGAACCGCCTGGCGGCTTTCACCGCCTCAGCTTCATGCACGTCGCCATAGGTTTCGCGCAGCTCTTTCAGATGCGCAACATGTGCCTGAAAAGCCGCATCATCGAACCCATGCTTTCCCTTCACGTATTGCTCGAGTTTTGCGATATCGCGGAACTGCCGCTGGCCCGGCGTGTGATCCATCAGCGAAACCAGCCCTACACGGTCCGCATCTCCAAACGCATTCAGTTCATCAATCAGCGTATCGCTGCAAACTTCGGCCCGCAGATGCAGAAAATGCGAGATCTTCAGCGCGTCCGCAGCCCGCAGCTCCAGCAGTTCGGAGGCCAGCTGCCTGGCATAGGCGCCGTAGCGGCTTTCCCTGCGGCTGATCGACCCCACACGCATAGCATCAAACACCGTGGTGATCCCTGTGCCCGCCAGTTCCGCATCATGGGCGATGATGGCGCTGGCATGCGGCCAGTCCACTTTGGGCCGGGGCTGGATGTGACGTTCCAGATTGTCCGTGTGCAGCTCCACCAGCCCCGGGCAGAGGTAGTCGCCTTCGCAATCCACGGCTCCTGCCGGGATCGAGGCCCCTTCGGCAATATCAGTGATTTCACCGCCGGTGATTTTCACAACGCCGGTCCGGGTCTCGCCCGGCAGCACCAGCGTGGCATTGGCAAAGATCAATTCATCTGTCATCTGAACTTCACATCTTTCGAGCTATGGAAGGCCACGTTTAGGAGGCCAATGTGACATTCACGCGATACGCGATCTATTACGCCCCGCCTGCCGAGGCCGCGTGGAGCCGGTTTGCTGCCAGCTGGCTGGGCTGGGACATGGAAGCGGGTCTGGACCTGCCCCACCCGCAGGTTCACGGGCTGGATGTGGCGGCAATCACCGATGTGCCGCGCAAATACGGGCTGCACGCCACCCTGAAGCCGCCAATGCATCTCGCCGGGGGGCAGACCCGATCGGCGCTGGAGGATGCCTGCGCGGCGCTGGCCGCCTCGCAAAAACCGGTCACGCTGGATGGGCTGCAGCTGGCGCGGCTGGGCCGTTTCCTGGCCCTGCGCCCGGCCGGGGACGAGACCGCGCTGATGGCGCTGGCCGCCGCCTGCGTGACAAAGCTTGACCCGTTCCGCGCGCCCGCGTCTGAGGCTGAGCTGGAACGCCGCCGCGGCGCAGGGCTGAACCCGGAGCAGGAAGCAAACCTCAGCCGCTGGGGCTACCCCTATGTCCTGGGCCAGTTCCGCTTTCACATCACATTGACCGGCAAACTGCCCAAGCCGCAGCTGCCTGCAGTGCAAGACGCGCTCAACACGCATCTCCTCCCGCTGCTGCCTGCCCCCTTTGTAATCCGGGATCTGGCGCTGATGGGCGAGGCGCCGGACGGCCGGTTCCACCTGATCCATCGCTACGCCCTTTCCGGCTGAATGGCCGCCAGCGCGGCCTGCACCGCCGCGCTGAGCGCACCGCTGTTGTCAATCTCATGAACACGGCACAGCCCGTTGGGAAGCGGATTGGCGGCGCGCGTCAGACGGCGCCGTACCTCTTGCGCATCTTCCCGTCCGCGCGCCAGCAGACGGTCTGCCAGAACCTCCGGCGCGGCGGTCACTGACAACACGATGAAATCCCCGAACACGTCCTGTGCCTCCAGCAACACGGAACGCGAAAGATTCACGAGGACACCCCCCGAACCTTCCCGCAACTTTTCTATGTCGCGCGGGATGCCGTAGTGCAGCCCATGCGCCTGCCAGTGCAGGGCAAAGACACCATTCTCCGCTAGGGCGGAAAATTCGGCCTCCGTGACGGACTGGTAGTCCTCCCCGCCGGCCTCGGGCGCGCGGGTGATCACCCGCCGCATCAGCCGCAACTGGGGGCCGGAGACCGCCAGGGCAGACATCAAACTATCCTTGCCCACCCCCGATGGCCCGACCACCGCGATAACGGCCCCCTTTTCAGCAGGCACACTCATGCCGCGGCCTGGGGCGCAAAGCCCGACACATCCACAAACCAGTCGCAAACCTGTCGGCGCGCCGTCTCATCATGAAAAATGCCGATGATCGCCACCCCGCGCGCCTTGGCATCTTCTATCAAACCCAGCACGGTAGCGCGGTTCTGCGCATCCAGGCTCGCAGTCGGTTCATCCAGCAGCAGCGCCGGATAGCCATAAGCAAAGCCGCGTGCGATATTCACCCGCTGCTGCTCCCCGCCCGAAAAAGTGGTCGGGCTGAGGCTCCACAACCGTTCCGGAATGTTCAGCTGCGCCAGCAGCGAGGCCGCCGTGTCGCGCGCCAGTTCCAGCGGCGTTCCCACTGCCAGCAGCGGCTCGGCCACCACATCCAGCGCCGGCACCCGCGGCACCACCCGCAGGAACTGGCTGACATACCCCAGTGTCTCGCGGCGCAGCGTCAGGATCTCACGCGGCTCGGCCTTGGCAACATCGACGCCGCCCACCATCACACTGCCGGACGCTGCCAGATAGTTGCCATAGATCACCCGCATCAAGGTGGACTTACCGGCCCCCGAGGCCCCGGTCAGGCCAACGCATTCACCGGGCTTCACACTCAGCGTGGCGTTTTCCATCACCGGAATCGCCGCGCTGCCTTGATTATGCAGGGTGAAGCTTTTGCTTACATTGTTCAGTTCAATCATCATCCTGCCCTCAGACTTGCAGCACGCTGGAGACCAGCAGCTGGGTATAGCCATGCTGGGGATCATCCAGCACCTGATCGGTCAGCCCGGTTTCAACCACACGGCCATCCTTCATCACCATCAGCCGGTCCGCCAAAAGGCGCACCACCGCCAGGTCGTGTGTAACGATGATGGCGCTCAGCCCCATCTCGCGGACGAGGCCTCGCAATAGATCCAGCAGCCGCGCCTGGACCGAGACATCAAGCCCGCCGGTCGGCTCATCCATGAACACCAGCCGCGGGCCGGTCACCAGATTGCGGGCGATCTGCAGCCGCTGCTGCATGCCGCCGGAAAAAGCCGACGGACGATCATCAATGCGGCTTTCGGAAATCTCCACCCGGCCCAGCCAATCCGCGGCGCGCGCCCGGATCGCGCCATAGTGGCGGTCCCCCACGGCCATCAGCCGCTCACCGATGTTGCCGCCAGCGCTGACCGGCATCCGCAACCCGTCGCGGGCATGCTGATGCACAAACGCCCAGTCGGTACGGCTTAGCATCCGGCGCGCCGGTTCCGACATGGTGACGGTGTCCACAGGCCCATCACCGCGGGTGTCAAAGATCACCTCGCCCCGGTCCGGCGTCAGATGGCCCGCCAGGCTGTTCAGCAGGGTCGACTTGCCAGAACCGCTCTCGCCCACGATCCCCATCACCTCGCCAGGGTAGAGGTCAAAGCTCACATCCGTGCAGCCGATCCGGGCGCCATAGAGTTTGGCGATGTTCTTCACTTGCAGCAAAGGTGTCATCACGCTGCCTCCTCACCCAGGCGTCCGGTATGGCCTGCGTTGCGCCGCGAGCGGCAGTAATCTGTGTCGGAGCAGACAAACATCCGGTTGCCCGCGTCATCCAGGATCACCTCATCCAAGTAGCTGTCTTCCGCTGCACACAGGTCGCAAGCATGATCTGCCTTGCTGGCTTCGAACGGATAGTCCTCAAAATCCAGACTTACGACTTTGGTATAGGGCGGCACCGCATAAATGCGCTGCTCCCGGCCTGCGCCGAACAGCTGGATCGCCGCCATTTCCATCTTGGGGTTGTCAAATTTCGGGATCGGCGAAGGGTCCATCACATAGCGCCCCTCTACCTTCACCGGATAGGCATAGGCGGTGGCAATCGCACCATGCTGGCTGATGTCCTCATAAAGTTTCACGTGCATCAGCCCGTATTCCTGCAAGGCATGCATCTTGCGGGTCTCGGTTTCGCGCGGCTCAAGGAAGCGCAGAGGTTCCGGGATCGGCACCTGATAGACAAGAATCTGATCCTCGGTCAGCTCCGCCTCGGGGATCCGATGGCGGGTCTGGATTATGCTGGCCTTTCCGGTTTCCTCGGTGGTTTCAACGCCCGCAGTCTTTTCAAAGAATTTGCGGATCGAGACCGCGTTGGTGGTGTCATCAGCGCCCTGGTCGATCACTTTCAGCGTATCATCCGGCGTCAGCGTGGCGGCCGAGACCTGCACGCCGCCGGTGCCCCAGCCATAGGGCATCGGCATCTCGCGGCTGGCAAAGGGCACCTGATACCCCGGCACAGCCAGCCCTTTCAGGATCGCCCGGCGGATCATCCGCTTGGTCTGCTCGTCAAGATATGCAAAGTTGTAGCCGCCAGCATCCGCCAGCCGATC
Organism: Leisingera sp. F5; assembly: GCF_001593695.1. Lineage (NCBI taxonomy): Bacteria > Pseudomonadati > Pseudomonadota > Alphaproteobacteria > Rhodobacterales > Roseobacteraceae > Leisingera > Leisingera sp. F5. The sequence continues at coordinate 56,342 of NZ_LUKH01000009.1, forward strand.
TTCATAAATCATTTCCTACTCTCCCGGCACACGGAGGTTTCCATGGATCCTGTGAGTTTCTGTTCTGGCCTGGCCATTGGACTGGCGTTTCTTGGCATTGCATACTTTCTGGGGCGCCGCAGCGCCGGAAAAGGCTGTAAATAGGTCATTCCGCGGCCTCCCGCGCAGCCAGCGTCTCTGCCAGCTCCGCCGCTTCCCTGCGCAGCTTGCGGACCAATTCCAACTCGGACTGGAAGTCCACATAGTGCGGCAGCTTGATATGCTCCAGAAAGCCGGTGGCCTGGATATTGTCGGCATGGCACAGGACAAATTCCTCGTCCTGTGCGGCAGCGCCGACGTTGTCCTCGCCCAGTTCCTCCCAGCGCAGCGCACGGTCGACCAGCGCCATGGCGATGGACTTGCGCTCTGACTGGCCGAAGACCAAACCATAGCCGCGGGTGAACTGCGGCGGCACCGTCTTGGAGCCCTTGAACTGGTTCACGGTCTCGCATTCAGTCAGCTCCACCTCGCCGATTTCAATGGCAAAACCCAGCTCCGGGATTTCCATCTCCACCGGCACCGTGCCGATGCGCAGCTCACCGACAAAGGCGTGGTTGCGGGCATAGCCGCGCTGGGTTGAGTAAGCCATGCCGAGGATAAAGCCCTCGTCCCCGCGGGTCAGCGACTGCAGCCGCACCGCACGGTCCGCCGGGAAGGACATCGGCTCGCGGGTCAGATCCCCCGGCACCGCGTCCGAGGACGGCTCACGCTCAATGATGTCCTCGCCCAGCAGGAAGTCGGCGATATGCGGCGTTGTTTCCATGCGCGGCTCTGCAACCGGAGCCTGCGGCACTTCGCCCTCTGCCGCCAGTTTGAAATCCAGCAGGCGGTGGGTGTAGTCGAAGGTCGGCCCCAGCACCTGACCGCCCGGCGCGTCTTTAAACGTTGCTGAAATCCGCCGGTCGCAGGCCATCCCGCCGGTTTCCACCGGCTGCGTATACCCAAACCGCGGCAAGGTGGTGCGGTAGGCGCGGATCAAAAAGATCGCCTCAATCAGATCGCCGCGCGATTGCTTGATCGCCAGCGCCGCCAAGTCCGGATCGTACAGGGATCCTTCCGCCATAACCCGGTTCACCGCCAGGCCCAGCTGTTCGCGGATCTGGGCGAGGGAAAGTTCAGCAACATCCGTGTCGCCGCGGCGCTTTTCCGCCAGCCAGGCATGGGCGTTGTCAATCGCCCGCTCACCGCCTTTTACTGCCACATACATCGTTCAGGCCTCCGCGCTGATTTGGGCGGACCGGGGCAATGCAGCCACCTGTGTCCCGCAGGTAAAGAACAAATCCACCCCCAGCGGGTAAAGCAGCGTGTTGTTCTGCAAAGCCGCCATACCGGGCAGCGCCATCTTTGCGGTGTCCTTGATGCCGGGTCCCGACAAGACGGCATTGGCCGCGCCGAATCCCGGCATTTCCACAATCAGGGTGGCAGAGCGATCCGGATACTCCGGCGTCCCAATGCGGAAGCGGTCAAGCGGCGTCAGCGCTGCCCAGCTGCCGAGGGCGAAATCCGCCAGCTCCGCCGCTACGATAGGCGCGCCGGTGTGAAAGGCCAGCCAACCGCGCAAGACTTCGCTATCCACATCCGGGGCCAGATAGACGCCGGTTTCCGGATCACAAAGGGTCAGCAGCAGGCTGCCTGCGGCAACCGAAATCCTCTCGGGCGGGACGGCGCCGGTGATCCCTTCGATCCGGCCAGGCCGTGCCATCGCATTCATCGCTGCGCGAAACGCTTGGGCCGAAACCACCGGCGGATTGCTGAACCCGCCGGCATAGGCCGTGTTCTGAAGCTGCTGCGGCATCAGTCCTCTCCCCGCACCATTGTGAAAAACTCAACCTTGGTCGCTGCGGCCTTGGCGGCCCGGGCCGTCTTGCGGGCCTTGCCTTCGGCGGCCAGCGGTTCCAGCACCGCGGCACGCAGGCTGGCCGCCGCACCAGTCTGCATCAGCGCATCGATCTTGGCGGCTATTCCGGCCTTTGCTTTGCTGCGGCCTTGCACATAGCCGTGGCCAACCGTTCCGTCCTCCAGCGCCAGCGTACAGCGGGTGACGGTCATCTCACCCAGATTGAACGAGGCACCGGACCCGCCCATGCGGCCCTGGACCATAACACCGCCCGCCTCCGGTGCGCGCAGCCATTCACAAGCCGGATCGGCCCCGTATTCTTGCCACAGCTCAGCGAGCCGGTCCTCATCAGCAGCGGCCAGCAAGCTCATCCAGCCCTTGCGGTCTTCTGCAAAAAAATTCGTCTTCATTTGTCTAAGCCTCTTGGCCAGGTTGTCTACATATTCTATACAACTAGACAAATGATACTTGAATCGCCCCCGCCGGCGCAATCCAAGACTTGTGAAAGTTACATGACATGGCCCGCACCCCCGTTTGGAAGTCCATTGCCATTGCGCTGACAGACGACATCGCACAAGGCCGCTACGAGACCGGAGGCAAGCTGCCCGCCGAAGCGCAGCTGTCGGCACGTTTCGGGGTGAACCGCCACACTGTGCGCCGGGCGTTGGCCGATTTGGCGGAACAGGGCCTGGTGCACCCGCGCCGCGGCGCCGGGGTGTTCGTGGCGGCCAAACCAACGGACTATCCAATCGGCAAGCGGGTGCGCTTTCATCAGAACCTGACTCGCGAGGGGCGCAGCCCCGCCAAACAGATCCTGATGCTGGAAACCCGCGCCGCGGCGCCCCGTGAAGCCAATGCGCTGCAGCTGGATCCTGGCGCCCAGGTGCATGTCTATGACGGGCTGTCCCTTGCTGACGGCCAGCCCATCGCCCTGTTTCAAAGTATCTTTCCCGCGGACCGGTTTCCCGAAATGCTGGACGCACTTAAAGATCTGCGCTCAGTCACCGCGGCACTGCAAAAACACGGTGTTGAGGACTACACACGCGCCGAAACCCGGATCACGGCCAAACTCGCCAACGCAACCCAGGCCTTGCATCTGAAGATCGCCGAAGGCAGCCCGATCCTGCGCACCACGGGCATCAATACTGACCCTGAGACCCGCCCCGTCGAGTTCGGCCGCACCTGGTTTGCCGGCGACCGGGTTACCTTGACCGTTGGCGGCGGGGTCTGAAACAAGAAGCTCCCGCTTGTTCCGGAGCATTTTGAAAATGCACCTCTCAGTTGGGCCGGGCGCCGCGCTGGCGCGCGGAGCGCAACCGCTTCGGCCTCAATTGCTGTCTGCTCAATTGCAACACCCCCTGCCGCGCACAGCGCGGCTGCCACGCCCAATCTTTGCAGGGTATCTTTGATACCCGGAATGGGCGGGAGTACCGCCGCAATGGAACAGCCCCCGCAGACAGCAGGGGCTCAGCGTGCAAATCAAAAAACGCTACTGTTTGGCATTGAACACAAACAACGTCTCGCCATTGATCTGATAGCCATTGATCAGCTCTTGTGCTTTGTCCGAAACCAGCCAAGCCTCCAGTTGCACCGCCTGGCTATTCTTCACATGAACATGTTTTTCCGGGTTCACCGGGATGTAGGCGTATTGGTTGAACAACACCGGATCACCCGCAAACAGCAGCGCCAAGCCACCTTTGTTGCCAAAATTGAGCCAGCTCGCCCGGTCGGACATGATATAACCATCCATGCCCGACGCGGTGTTCAGCGCCGCCCCCATCCCTGCGCCGACCGCGCGGTACCATTCGCCAAAGCCTGCGGAGTCCAGCTCCGCCGATGCCCACAGGCTCAGCTCTTTTTTGTGAGTGCCGCTGTCATCGCCGCGGCTGACAAAGGCGGCTCCTGCGCTGGCGATCTTCTGCAGCGCACCAGCAGCATCCTCAGCGCCAGCCACACCTGCCGCATCCGCTTTAGGGCCGATAAAGACAAAATCATTGTACATGATCTCGCGGCGGTGCGTGCCATTGCCGTCTGCCAGGAACTTCTCTTCGGCCTTCTTGGAATGCACCAGGATCGCATCCACATCGCCCGCCTCCCCCAGCCGGATCGCCTGGCCGGTGCCAACCACCAGCAGCTGCACATCCAGGCCGAGGTCCTTCTTGATCTCAGGCAGCAGAATTTCTGCCAGGCCGGAATTGTGGAAAGAAGTGGTCACAGCCATCTTCATTTCTTCCGCCAGCGCTGCCGTGGCCATTGCCATAGAGGCAACCGCACCAATAATCAGATGTTTCATTCTACAATATCTCCGTTCAGAAATGCGCGCCCCTGAGGGGTTTCGGGTCCGGCAAAGAAATCGCCCGCCGGACTGAATTCATGAATGCGGCCCTGGAGGACAAAGATCACTTCATCCGCCAGCCGCCGCGCCTGTCCCATGTTGTGGGTGGACATAACCAGCCGTGTGCCGCTCTCGGATGCATGGGCCAGGATTTCCTCGATTTCGCGGGTGGCACGGCCATCCAGCGCCGCACAGGGTTCATCCAGAAACAAGACTTGCGGCTCACGCACCAGGGCACGCGCAAGAGCCAGTTTCTGCCGCTCGCCGCCGGACAGCATGGTCGCCTGGCGGTCCAGAATTTCCCCCAGCCCCACCCGTTTTGCCCACTCGGCCGCCCGCGCGCGCGCCGCCTTGCGGGCAATGCCGGTCAACCGCAGCGGATAGGCGATGTTGTCGATCACCGAGCGCCGCATCATCACCGGCGTCTGGAACACAAAGGCCTGATGTTTTTGCGCTTCGTCCAGCGGGCAGGCCCAGTCCAGGCTGCCGCCGTTCATCCGCACAATGCCATGCAGCATCTTCAGCAGCGTTGTTTTGCCCGCCCCATTGGGACCGATCACAATCGAGGTGCCCTGCCCGCCCAGTGTCAGATTCACCGGTCCGACCAGAACCTTGCTGCGGCGGCGCACCATAGCGCCCTTGGCCACCAGCGGGAACATTTGCATCACCAGCGCCCCTCGCTCTCAGTCCGGCCCAGCCAGTGAATTGCCAGGTTCACCGCAATTGCCAGCGCGATCAGCACAAACCCCAGTCCCAGCGCCATGGCGAACTCGCCTTTGCCGGTCTCCAGCGCAATCGCCGTGGTCAGCACCCGCGTTGCGTGGTCGATATTGCCGCCCACCACCATAATCGCCCCAACCTCGCCAATGGCGCGGCCAAACCCCGCCAGCGCCGCGGTCAGCAGCGCCCGGCGGCCGTCCCACAACAGCGCCTGAATGCGCTGCAGCTGGGTCGCGTTCATCGAAATCAGCAGGTCGTGGTAATCGCTCCACAGCTCGCGCAGCGACTGATGCGCAACCGAGGCCACCAAGGGCACCACGATAATCACCTGTGCGATGATCATCGCTGTGGGCGTGAACAGCAGGCCAAAGACACCAAACGGCCCGGCCCGCGACAGGAACACATAGACCACAAGTCCCACCACCACCGGCGGCAGCCCCATCAGGGCGTTCAGCACTGCAATCGTCGCCCGGCGCAGCCGGAACCGGCGCACCGCCAGAAACGCCGCCAATGGCAGCGCAATGGCACAGGCAATCGCCAGCGCGGTCAGCGTCACCCGCAGCGAGCGCAGGGTGATTTCGACCAGATCCGCGTCCAGCGTCGCCAGCAGCCAAAAGGCCTGGCTCAGTCCTGCCCACAGATCATTCATTGCGTCCGGTCACCCTTCCAAAGGCCAACTACTGGCCCGGTCTAACATGGCTTTGCGCGGCTCCAAATCACAGGAGCAGACGCCGGGACAGCCAAAAACGGCAATCCGGCTGGAAAATTCTGCCCCCGATACCCATCTGAGAAGTAACGGCTTCCCGAAGATGCCGCCTGTTAGCGCCAAATCACCGCTTTTGGCTGCAAAACCCCTCTCGCGTGCTTGCGTGCGCCAAATGAACATGAAACAACCCCCGTCCAAAGTGTCCCCTTGGACGCAACTTTGAGGACTTGCCATGTTCGACCTGCAATCCATGCGGGATCAACTCGCCAGCCAGTACGATCTGGCACCCAATCCTGCCCTTGCCGAAAAGATGACGGATGTTTACGCGCGGATGAACCGCGTGGTGAACCCCATCGAATGGGTCGCCCATGCGCCTTATGTTGCGGCCATTCTGGAGCTGAAAAAGCAGCGCAACGCGGTGATCCTGGCGCATAACTACATGACGCCCGAGATCTATCACGGTGTGTCGGATGTGGTTGGCGACAGCCTGCAATTGGCGATAGAGGCGGCAAAGGTTGAGGCCGATGTGATCGTCCAGTGCGGCGTGCATTTTATGGCCGAAACTTCCAAGATCCTCAGCCCGGACAAGACGGTACTGATTCCCGACATGGAGGCCGGCTGCTCGCTGGCGGAATCAATCACCGCCGAGGGCATCGAACAGATGCGCGCCAAATATCCCGGCGCGCCGGTGGTCTCCTACGTGAACACCACGGCTGAGGTGAAAGCCGCGTCGGACATCTGCTGCACCTCGTCGAACGCGGCACAGATCGTCGCCGCGCAAGACAGCCACACCGTCATCATGACACCGGACCAGTATCTGGCCCAGAACGTCGCCAAACAGGTGCCGCAGAAAAACGTGGTCTGGTGGGAAGGCTCCTGCATCGTGCACGAGCAATACACCGCCCAGGATCTTCGCGATTTCCGCGAATGGAACCCCGGCACGCGGCTGATTGCCCACCCGGAATGCCCGCCCGATGTGGTGAATGAGGCCGATTTCTCCGGCTCCACCAGCGGCATCCTTAAATACGTGACCGACGAGAAGCCGGAAAAGGCGATGCTGATCACCGAATGTTCGATGGCCTCGAACATCGCCGACCAGCTGCCCGAGGTGGATTTTGTCGGCCCCTGCAACATGTGCCCCTACATGAAGAAGATCACGCTGGAGAAGATCCTGTGGTCTCTGCACACCATGTCCGAGCCTGTCGTGGTCGATGAAGCTGTGGCCGAAAAGGCCCGTGTCGCGGTGCAGCGGATGATTGACCTCAGCCAGAAACTTGGCGTCTGATCTGTGATCGAAACCGGCCGCATTGTTATTGCCGGCGCAGGCCTGGGCGCGCTCTACGCTGCGCTTGAGCTGGCACCGCGGCCGGTTCTGGTGATCTCACCGGAATCCTTGGGCGAAGGCGCCAGCTCCGCCTGGGCACAGGGCGGCGTTGCGGCGGCCATGGCCAGCCATGACACGCCCGAAGCTCACGCAGCCGACACTCTGCAGGCAGGCGCAGGCACGGTCGATGCTAAGGTTGCCGCGATGGTCACACGGGTCGCGCGCGAGCACATCGTCGACCTGACCGACCTTGGCACCCCATTTGATCGCGATGCCGGCGGCAACTATGTGATGAGCCGCGAAGCCGCCCATTCCGCCGCCCGTGTGGTGCGCGTGAAAGGCGATCAGGCCGGCGGCAAGATCATGCAGACCTTGATTACAGCCGTGCGTACGGCGCCGTCCGTGCAGGTGCTGGAAAACACCCAGGCTGTGCGCCTTGAAACCGAAGGCAGCACCGTTACCGGCATCTGGATCACCCGCGCTGATGCGCCTTCTGCCCCGGTGCTGATCAAGTGCCCCGGCGTGCTGCTCGCTGGCGGCGGCTCTGGCGGGCTTTATGCCCACACCACCAACCCGCCCCGCATTCGCGGCCAGGTGATCGGTTTTGCCGCCCGTGCCGGCGCCCGCATCGCCGACCCGGAATTTGTGCAATTCCACCCCACCGCCTTTGACATCAGTGAAGACCCGGCTCCGCTGGCGACCGAAGCATTGCGCGGCGAAGGCGCGGTGCTGGTCAACTCGAACGGTGAACGCTTCATGCTGGCTGAGCATCCGGACGCCGAGCTTGCCCCCCGCGACATCGTCGCCCGCGCGATCTTTGCCGAGACCCAAGGCGGCCGCCGCCCGATGCTTGATACACGTGAAGCACTCGGCGCCGAAGTGCTGACCCGATACCCCACCGTGGCTGAGACCTGCGCCCGAGCCGGCATCGACCCGGTGCAGGACCCCATCCCGGTCGCCGTTGCCGCCCATTACCACATGGGCGGTGTCGAAGCAGACCTTCAGGGCCGCACCAGCCTGGCCAACCTCTGGGTCTGCGGCGAGGCCTCCTCCACCGGACTGCATGGCGCCAACCGGCTGGCCTCCAACGGATTGCTGGAAGCACTGGTCTATGCCCGCAATGCCGCCAAGGACATCGCGTCTCTGGATACCCCGGCAGACGTGAACGAGATCTCCCCCGACTTCCCGCCGGGTGGACAGGATCTGGACGCTGCAGCAGTCAATGACCTGCGGGAGGCCATGACCACTCTTGCCGGCGTGCGCCGGACCGCCCAAGGCCTGAAACAGGCGCTGACTGCCATTGCCCGGCTCGAAGCCGAGCAGGCCGCGGACGAGAACTTCACCAATATGTGCGCCACCGCCACGCTGATCACCGCCGCTGCGCTTCAGCGCAAGGAAAGCCGCGGCGGTCATTTCCGCGACGACTTTCCCGAGCCGGATCCAGCACAGGCCCACCGCACCCGCATCACCCTGGACGAGGCCCTGGCAATCCGTGACCGGATTGTTTCCCGGCTGTGAAGGAGCTGACATGAGCACCCAATTCGCCACCCTGCCCGACATGATCCTGGAACCGATGGTGCGTGCCGCCCTGATGGAGGATCTGGGCCAGAACGGCGACATCACCACCCGTGCGGTGATTCCGGCTACCGCCACCTATACCGCCCGGCTGAATGCCCGCGAGGACGGTATTGTCTCCGGCATGCAAATCGCCCGCATTGCCTTTCACTTGGTCGATGCCAGGCTGAAAGTGGAAACGCTCCTGCCCGATGGCCGCCCTTGCAAAAAGGGCGATACTCTGATGACTATCGACGGCTCTGCCGCCTCGATCCTGTCAGGCGAGCGTGTGGCGCTGAACTTCGCCGGACGGCTGACCGGCATCGCCACGCTTACTGCTGCCTTTGCTGCCGAAACCAAGGGCACCGCCACCCGCATCACCTGCACCCGCAAGACCACGCCTGGCCTGCGCATCGCCGAGAAGCAGGCGGTGCTGCATGGCGGCGGCTACAACCACCGGTTCGGCCTGTCTGACGCCATCCTGATCAAGGACAACCACATCGCTGCCGCTGGCGGTGTTCGCGCCGTACTAAACGCTGCCAAATCCAGCGTCAGCCACATGATGAAAGTGGAAATCGAAGTCGATACTTTGGACCAGCTGACTGAAGTCATCGCCACCGGCGGTGCCGATGTTGTGCTTTTGGACAACATGGACACCCCGACTCTGATCAAAGCCGTAGAAATCGCCAAGGGCCAAGTGGTGACCGAGGCCTCTGGCAACATGCGCCTGGACCGCATTGCCGAAGTGGCTGCAACCGGGGTTGATTACATTTCCTCCGGCGCGCTTACCCATTCGGCGCGGACCCTGGATCTGGGCCTCGATTTCTAACACGGCCCCGATGCGCCGGTTCGAACAGCCGGGGCCGCCCGGGGTTAGTCGTCAGACTGGCGGTTTTTCCGGGCAGCCTCCAGCTTGCCTTCCCGAAGCGCCTTGGGCGATAGCATCAGCACCGACCCGCCGGGTATGTGGCGCACTTCAAAGCCCCGGCCCTCCCGCAAGCCGCCGCGCATCTCCTCCGGCAGGCCGGCACAGTCTTCGGGGCGGCTTTCGCATATCACGATGTCCCGCCCGGTCAGGTAATTCAGCCGGAATTCGACTGACTGATCCTTTTGCAGGTCCGATTTATTGGCCGCTTCCAGGGACAGATAGGTGCCGGTGACATAAACCGTCCCTTCCCCGCCGGCCAGCTCTGCCGCCATCTGCCGGCTCAGGCGGTTCCACTCAGTAGAGAAATAGTGTGTCAGCCCGGCAAAGATCACATACAGGGCCGTGAAGGCAAACAGCAGGTTGCGGCTCAGCCGGGCCCGCCCGCTGTTGCGCAGCTGAAGGGCGAACAATCCGACAAATATTGCGCCAAATGCCCACAGAAACCCGCCGGACCGCACCGGCATGTCGATGCCGCTGCGAATGACCTGCAGGCAGATCAGCGCCAGCCCCAGCCCGGCCCCGGACAGCATGTACAGCGCCCGCCATTTATCCCGGCGCAGCAAGGCCCACACGGCACAGCCAAGCAGTGCAGCCTGCAGAAGCGCCAGCCAGGTGATGCTGTAACCGCCCTTCAGCACCAGATTCACCAGGAAGTCCGCGGCCAGTTTGGAGTTTTTCAATGCCGAGGCCAGATCCGTTGCAGGGCTCGGATTGCGCCAGTCTGCCATCGGCACGCCGAACACCCCGTGTTCGGCATAGTTCAGCGAATAGATTGCCAGCATTCCCAGGGCAAAGCTCGCAATGAACAGCGCCAGAAGACCCGCCAGATCCTTTGCCGATCGTGCGGCATCTGCGCGGGTCAGGCTCATCGCGAGGATCAAAAACGGGTAGGTCGTATATGACATCAGCGCCGCCGGAACAAAGACCAGCATCAGCCAGCGGCAGGTCCGCTCGCTCAGCCGGGTGGCAAGCCAGCCATACAGCGCCAGAATGGCCAGCCCAGGGATCAGCGTGTTGAACCACAGCGAGATCAGCACCGATGGCAGACACAGCCCGGCAATCAACGCAACCATCACCCGCTGCCAGACCTCAGTTTGCCGGCCAAGAGCATTATGCACGAGACAGCCCAGATAGATCGCCCACAACAGCTGGTAGGCCAGGAAATTAACCCAGGCCGGGGTCACCACCCCGCGCAAATGCCACAGGTAGTTGACCCAACGTCCTTCGGTCAGGGTTTTGGAATAGAACAATAATGGATCCGCCAGCAGCGCCGGATAGTCGTCATGCCGGATCATTGGATCATCCAGTTGGGGCAGCGCGGACAACAGCATCAGGGCAAAGACCGCAGCAACTGTTACCAGCAATTGCGGCACTGCAGGTCGCTGCAGAGCAGTGCTGCCGGCGGTGGCAAGTGTCATCCTGCAGCCTCCTGCAGGCGGCGGGCACGGCGGGCCAGCACCGCGGCGCGGCCCTGGGCGATTCTGGTTACCAATGGCTGCGGCATCAGCGAGACGATCCCCCTCCGCATCCGCCAGCCGAGACTGCCAGCCAGCGGCACGTTCTGCCCAGCCGGGATTTCCGCAGCCAGCACCGCCTGCGGCAGGCTTTTTCGCCCAGCGGCATTGGCGTATAGAACGGTATTATAGCGATACCAAGGCTCGACGCCCTCGATGTCCTTCAGTTGGACCCGGACAAAGTCAAAGGCAGAGAAGCCGCGTGCGGCAAACATCTCCTGCCAGAATGAAAGTGGCTTTTCGTTGATGTGAAATTCCCCCCCCTGCCCCGGCACCGCGGCTGAGAAAAGCACCCGGTCGGCGTGGCAGGTTAAGCTATCCACCAGCAGCTCCGAAGCCGCCTCAGGCAGATGTTCCCCCACTTCCAGACTTTGCGCCAGGTCGAACTTGCGTTTCAGGTCAAAGGGTTTGGTCAGGTCAGCAGCGTGGAATTGCTCACGCGGGATTGCCAGCCGGTCGCGATCTACATAATCACCATCAACGCCGGCCACATCCATCACGCCGGCTTTGATCCATTCGCTCAGCCAAACGCCGCGGCCGCTGCCCAAATCCAGCACACTGCCCGCCTGCAGATGCGGCTGCACCACAGAAATCATCGCCTGCGCGGAGGAGCGCGCGCCCTGGTCGATATAGTCGTAAAACTCGTTGGAATAGATATGGGACATGATTGCTCCGTTCGATTGTCAGCCAGCCGCGGCGTAAACCCAGAGGCGGAAGATGATGAAATTCTGAACCGGCAGGATCACCGTGACGGCAGCGGCAGACAGCCAGCCTGCCCAGCCCAGCACCGGGCCGATCACACCGGTGATCAGTGCCGAGACGGCAAAGCCCGCGGCAATGGTGCAAGCAAACCGCAGCATCTGATCCGGCAGCCCCAACGGGCGGCGGAAGGTCCACCAGGTTTGCAGCACATATTGCACGGTGACAGCTGCCGCAAAGGCCAGCGCATTGGCTGGCGCTTGCGCCATGCCCGCCGTCAGCAGCGCAGTATAGCCCACCACATAAAGCCCCGCGACCGCGGCCCCCACGACGGAGAACCGCAGGATCTGCCCGGCATCGCCCCCGGAAACAGCCATGGTCATGATGCTTCCTTGCGCAGGGGGGCGGGCTTGATGCTCACCGGATCAGCCGTGGTTTTGCCGCCGGTCTCCTCAGACAGGAAATACATGGGCCGCTGCTTGCTCTCCATGTACAGCCTGCCAATGTATTCCCCCATGATCCCCAGCGTCAGCAGCTGGATGCCCGAGAAGAAAGAAATCGCCAGCAGCATCGACGCCCAGCCGGGCGCGGTGCTGTAGAGGATCAGCGACAGGAACACATAGACCGCCATCAGGAAGGTCACATAAAGGCTCAGGAACGCCAGCCGTGTCGCCATCTTCAGCGGTTTGGTGGAAAAGCCGGTCAGCGCGTCAGTGGCAAAGCGCAGCATGGCGCGGAACGGGTACTTTGTGACGCCAGCCACCCGCGCATCGCGGACGTATTCCAGACCGATCTGTTTGTATCCTGCCCAAGCAAACATGCCGCGGATGAACCGCGCGCGCTCAGGCATCGCCAGCACCGCCGTCAGCGCGCGGCGGCTGACCAGGCGGAAATCGCCGGTGTCCTTGGGAATATCCACATCCGACAGCGTGTTCAGGAAGCGGTAGAACAGATAGGCGGTGGCCTTCTTGAACAGGGTCTCCCCCTGCCGTTCTGCCCGGCGCCCGTATACCACGTCATAGCCGCGGTCCATCATCATCATCATGTCAGGCAGGATTTCCGGCGGGTCCTGAAGGTCGGCATCCAGCATAAAGATACGCGCGCCCCGCGCAGCCTCCAGCCCGGCCGTCAATGCCACCTGGTGGCCGCGGTTCGCCGACAGGCGGATGCCGCGCACCACAGGGTATCTGGCATGGGCCGCTTCGATCGCCGCCCAGGTTTGGTCGCTGGATCCGTCATCCGCCAGGATGATTTCGGCGTCCTGCGCCCATGGTTCAATGGCCTGCACCAGCCGCTCCACCAGCATGGGGACCGACTCTTCTTCATTGTAGCAGGGCACAACAACGGAAAGCTGCACTTTCTCGCCCCCAATACTGTTTGTTAACTGCTCGTTAACCAAGATACTGACCGATCCGGCACAGCCAAGGCAACGGCAGCCCGCTGAGGGTTTAAATTGCAATCAAATGGTTAAGGCCCTGTGTGCTTTTGGTAACGCACTATGTCAAAACCAAGGCAAATGCGGACGAATTGCCGAAAATCCGCCCGTATCCTGCCCGGGTTTACAGCACCCCCCGGGGAATCGTCTCTTTCCACTCCTTGACCAGGACAACTTCCTTATTCACGCCTTCAAAGGCGGTCACCCGGCGCCAGAGATAGAAATTTTCCCGGTCGCAGGTCACCTTGTTTTCAGTATCAATCGACACCTGCCAGCCGCCACGCTCGAATTCGAAATTCCAGTCGCTTGCAAAGGCAGCCGTGGCCGGATCATCCGGATGCACCTCGTAGTGCATGGAGACATGGCTGCCTACGCACATGCCGTGGCAGGGATCCACCGCCTTGCCGTAATCGTCAAAGGTATCCAGCACCAGCGCGCCGTCCTCCCGGGTCCAGGTCTTGGAGGTGCCGCCCGCATCGCGAAGCTGCTCCGCCTGCAGCAGCGGGTAGGCGCGCGGCGCGCCGGGATTCTGCGGCGCGATCTCTTCTGCAACCCGGCGTTCCGGCAGCACCAGCGTACAACCTTCCAGATGCAGCGTGACTTCCGCCGCTTCCGGCGCGGGCCAGACAATCGGCCAGTAGGACGTCGATAGCGCCAGCCGCAGCACGTGCCCCGTTTTCAGACGGTGGGCGCACTCGTTCAGCTCTATCTCCGCCTCGTACCGCTCGCCCGGCACCAGTTTCCGGGGCGCCTCGAATCCGTCGCGGCAGCAAAGGTTCAGCGGCCGGAAGGTGATCCGCTGCGACACGCCATCGGGCGAGACATCACACAGCCGCGCCACCAGCTGCGCCACCGGCCTGTCGACGCTGAACGCCACCTTGACTCGCGGCCGGCCCAGCAGTTCCAGCGATTCTGCCAACGGCGCCGTGTCAAAACAGGCGGACAGCGCATCGTCGCCAGCCTGATCGCCAGCCAGTTCATTGTCGAACCGCATCCCTGGGCAGAAGTAGCCCGACGCCTGCCCCACGATTGCCGGACTGCTGACCGCTGCAGTGCCCTCCGACGCCGTTTCCGACAGCACGCCCTGCCCCAGATGCATCACCCGCTCCTGCACATTGGGCGAAGGCCACGCGGCTTCCGCCACCCAGCGCCCTTGACGCGGTTTGTTCTGCATCGCCGGGTTGAAATGCTCCTGCATGTAAACGCGATAATCCGGCAGGTCTTCGGCCCCGGTCTCCTCGCCCTTCAGCCATTTGCCGAACCAGGCCAGCACCTCGCCATGGAAATCCGCCGGATCCAGCTTGGCGATATGGGCATAGCGGTGCTCCCACGGACCGATCATCGCCTTGGCCGGAACCTGCAGGTTCGCCGCCAGCGCAGGCGGTGCGTTCACATAGGCATCCGCCCAGCCGGTGATCGCCAGCACCGGCACTTGGATTGCGGACCAATCCTCGCAGATCGAGCCATGCCGCCACTGGCCGTCCCGTGTCTGATGCCGCAGCCACTCGGCCGCCATAAAAGGCATCTCTTCGATCCGCTTGATCCAGTCCGCGCGCCAATCCGGGCGCAGCTCCGGATCCGCGGGGCGCGACTGGTAGGCAAACATCTGGCTGCCCCAGTTGGCGTTGTCGCTCAGCAAACAGCCGCCCATGTAGTGGATGTCATCGGCATAACGGTCCACGGTCGAGGCAACCGAGACCACTGCCTTCAAAGCCGCCGGGCGGCGGAACGCCAGCTGCAGCCCGTTGAAACCGCCCCAAGAGATGCCGATCATACCGATATTGCCGGTGCACCAGGGCTGCGCAGCGATCCAAGCCAGCACCGCCTCGCCGTCGCTCAGCTCCTGCTCGGAGTATTCGTCGTCAAACACCCCCTCGCTGTCGCCGGTGCCAGCAACATCCACCCGGATACAGGCGTAGCCTTCGGCAGCGAAAACCGGATGTGTAGTCTCATCGCGGGGCGCGGTGCCGTCGCGCTTGCGATAGGGCAAATACTCCAAAATTGCCGGAAACGGCCCCTCGCCCTCCGGCATCCACATCCGCGCCGACAGCTTGCGCCCGTCCGGCAGAGTGATCCAGGTGTTTTCAATGATGGTGAATGCGCCGGGCATTTGCTGTTCCTTGTCTTGTGGTCCGGGCCGCGCCCCTTGGCCCCACCTTCCCCAAACTTGCTCCCCGTGAAAAGGCAGCACTTGTCCGCAGGTGTAAGCAGATGTACGCAGTTTGGCAGCCAAACCGCGAAAAGGGCCGCGCCAATGCAAGAAGATTTTGCCCGCAACCTGCGCAGGCTCTGCGCCGAGACCGGCAGCATTGCCCAAGTCTGCCGCGGCATCGGCATCAACCGCCAGCAATTCAACCGCTACCTCAACGGCCACGGGCTGCCTTCGGCCCACAACCTGCGCCGCATTGCGCAGTTTTTCGGGCTGGAAGAAGAGCAGCTGTTTGCCCCGCACCAGGACTTCCGCCAAGCGCAAAGCGTACGGCGCGCAGGCATCGCCGCGCCCGCCCAGCACTTTGGCGCCCAGTTTGCAGGCCAGGCCCGCCACATGCGCCGGTTCTTCGGCTTTTACAACGGCTACTACCGCACTCCGACATGGCCCGGCCATGTCATGCGCACCCTGATCCGCCTGCGCGAAGAGGACGGCCATGTGGCAACCGACACGTTTGAGCGCGCCGCCGCCAGCGACGGCAGCATCCGCCAGCGCGGCCGTTACCGTGGTATGGCGGTGTTTCACAATAACCGCATCTGCATGTACGAAAGCCCACGCCGCTCGCCTGGGTTCCTGTCAGAGACAGTGCTGATGCCCGCTCATCCGCAGCAGACCTCTTATCTGCAAGGCCTGGTGCTGGGCATCTCCGCCCGCGCCGACCAGCCGCCCTACGCCGCCCGCACCGTCTGGGTCCGGATCAGCGAGCGGGTCACCGCGCGCGAGGCGCTCGGCGCCACCGGCGCCTGCCGCGAAGACAGCCCGCACCTGGACCCCAAGGTACGCCGCCTGCTGGGGGAGGAGTTGCCGCTGAGCGTGGATGTGAACGTCTAGCAGCAGCTTCGCGGCCAGGCGGTCACTTCAGCAGCTTCGGCGCCGATTTCTCCAGCGCAAGTTCCGCTTCTGAAAACTTCCACGGCCCCCGCACCCCCGGCACACCCTCCGGTTCGATCTGCATCCCACGGTGCTGGATCTGCGAATCCTCAAAGGCTTGCCCGATGGTGTTGATCGGCCCGGCAGGCACCGTCGCCGCTTCCAGCGCCGCCAGAAGATCCGATTGCGTCCAGGCCGCCAGCACGTCCTCCAGAACCATCGTCAGCGCCTTGCGGTTAGCAACCCGCAGCTGGTTGGTCTGGAACCGCGCATCCGCCTTGGCCTCTGCCAGCCCCAGCACATCGCACAGCCGCTGGAACTGCCCGTCATTGCCCACCGCCAGGATCACATGGCCGTCCTTCACCGCCATCACCTGATAAGGCGCGATATTCGGATGATCATTGCCCAGCCGCACCGGACTGTCGCCGGTTGCCAGATAGTTCATTGCCTGGTTTGCCAGCAGGGCCGTCGCGCAATCCATCAGCGACATATCCAGATGCTGGCCGCGGCCTGTTGTATGGCGCTGCTCCACTGCCGCAAGAATTCCAATGGTGCCATAAAGCCCGGTAACAATATCGGTGATCGCCACTCCGACTTTCTGGGGCTGGCCGTCCTGCGCGCCGGTGATCGACATCAGCCCCGACATGCCCTGCAGCAGAAAGTCATACCCCGCCCGTTTGGCATAAGGCCCGTCCTGGCCAAATCCGGTAACCGAGCAGTAGATCAGGCGCGGGTTGATCTGCGCCAGGCTGTCGTAATCCAATCCGTATTTCTGCAGACCGCCAACCTTGAAGTTCTCGATCAGGATGTCAGCGTCGCGGATCAGATCAAGGACAGTCTGCTTGCCGCCCTCAGTCCGGAAATCAGCAACTACACAGTCCTTGCCCCGGTTGGCGGCATAGTAATAGGCGGCGGTTTTGTCGCCATCCCGCTCAATGAACGGCGGTCCCCATTTGCGGGTATCGTCGCCGTCCGGGCTTTCCACCTTCACCACTTCGGCACCCAGGTCCGCCAGCGACTGGCCGATCCAGGGCCCGGCCAGGATGCGGGCAAGCTCAACCACTTTAAGGCCGACGAGCGGGGTCATGGGCATTCCTCCCTGTTGGTGCCTGTGTCCTCCGGATCATGCTTAGCGGCTGCAGCACGTTCCCGCAAGATTTGATCAAATACCTCAAAGCCCGCCGTCAGCGGCACCGGAATTTCACCAAAACTCCAGCGCGGAAAACCCGGGTTTCCGGTTTGTTTCCCATGCCGGGAGACGGCCCGCCTCAAATCACTGATCCCAGCCGTCCTGATAGTAGCCCGCCAGTGCATGGGATCTCAGCGTATTGGCAACGCTCAGCATTGCGTCATCAGCTAGCGCTTTGACCGCGGTGGTCTTTTCACCTTTCCTGGGAGACCAGGTGAGCTCCCGTTCGGCGAAGGCAACCGGACTGGTGAAGGTGTCGCAATAGTGGAAGGAGCGGGATTCCGCATGCACTTTTGACCGGTGTTCCAAGCGCTCCAACCAACGCACCGACATCGGGCGGCGGTAACCGCGGGTGAAAACCAGATGACCGCCGTCAGCCCAGCATTGGGTGCCGCTATCATCCAGCGCCGAGCACTCGTCCAGTACCCGCGCCCGTAGGAAAACCGCGCTTGGCCCAGGATCGGCACTTATGGCTTCACAATTCCTTCAAGCCGACGGTCAATTCAGGCGGGAAGCCCAGGACCGGGCAGCAAGGCTGACCTATTTGCAAGCGAGTCGGCAGCCTCATTTTTTCGGATGGCCCTCACCGGCCTCACATGTTAGCGATAACTCAACTTTAACCAGCCGTATGGCAACAGAGGCAATTGAATTGCCCCGCCCCAAGCGGCACAATGGCCCGGCCTCTGTAGAACAGCGATGTAAAATCAATGGTTTCCCGCGTCATCCCCGTTGAACCCTTTGACCTCGTGCTGTTTGGCGCGACCGGCGACCTGGCCCGCCGCAAGATCCTGCCGGCGCTGTTCCACCGCTTCCAGATCGGCCAGTTCAGCGATGAGTGCCGCATCATCGGCAGCTCGCGCAGCGCACTGACGGCAGAGGAATTCCGCGCCCAGACCGCCGATGCGATCCGCGATTTCGGCCAGGATGTGGAAACCACGCCTGCGGAAATCGCCGGTTTCACCGCGCTTCTGGACTATGTCGCGGTGGATGCCCGCGGCGATACCGGTTGGGACATGATTCACGGGAAACTGCGCGACGATGCGGTGCGCGCCTTCTACCTGTCGGTCGGTCCCTCGCTGTTCACCGATATCGCCCGCCGCCTCAGCGAGACCGGCATCGCCACGCCGGACAGCCGTATCGTGCTGGAAAAACCCTTTGGCCATGACCTTGCTTCGGCCCAATCTCTGAACACTGCGCTGCGGGCGCATTTCGAGGAACGGCAGATCTACCGGATCGACCATTACCTGGGCAAGGAAACAGTGCAAAACCTGATGGCCCTGCGCTTTGCCAATTCGCTGTTTGAACCCTTGTGGAATTCCTCCCACATCGACCATGTGCAGATCACCGTCGCCGAAAGCATCGGCGTCAAGGGGCGCGGCGAATACTACGACAAATCCGGCGCCATGCGGGACATGGTGCAGAACCACCTGATGCAGCTTCTGTGCCTCACCGCAATGGAGCCGCCCGCGCAATTCACCCCCAACGCGGTGCGCGACGAGAAGGTCAAGGTGATCGAGGCCCTGCGCCCGGTGCCCCAATCCAATATCGCCCGCGGCCAGTACAGGGGCCGGAACGGCGGCAAATCCAGCGACAGCTACCGTGACCATGCCCGCAATCCCGCCAGCCGCACCGAAAGCTATATCGCGCTGAAGGTGGAGGTGGCGAACTGGCGCTGGGCCGGGATCCCCTTCTATCTGCGCACCGGCAAATGCCTGCGCGAGCGGGTGAGCGAGATCGCGGTCTATTTCCGCGATCCCCCGCACAACATCTTCGAGGGCTCCGGCACCGTGCATGGAAATGTGCTGGTGATCCGCCTGCAACCGGATGAGGGCATCACGCTGAAAACCACCATCAAGGACCCCGGCCCCGGCGGCATGCGCCTGACCGGCGCCAACCTGGACATGACATTCGCTGATGAGCTGCCTGAGTCGGGCCGCCCGCAGGATGCCTATGAACGGCTGATCATGGATGTGATCCGTGGCAACCAGACCCTTTTCATGCGCGGCGATGAGGTCGAGGCGGCCTGGGCCTGGGCTGATCCGATCATCGCCGGCTGGGAAGACGCCGGCGAAGCGCCGCAGCCCTATGACAGCGGCAGCACGGGTCCCGATGACTCGCTGTTGCTGATCCACCGCGACAGCCGCCGCTGGCGCAGTATCGGAACCTGAAATGACTGCCCTCCCCTTTGCCCCCGCAGTTTGCTACAAAGGCACCCCATGACCCTGAACCCCACCCTGGCCGCCGTCACCGATCGCATCATCGCCCGCAGCGAGACCACCCGCTCGGCCTATTTGGAGCGGATGCGGGCAGCGCGCGGCAAGGGGCCTGCACGGGCGCATCTGTCCTGTTCCGGCCAGGCCCATGCCTATGCCGCCACCGGGGCGGACCAGCAGACACTGGCCCAAGGCGCCAAGGGCCACCTGGGAATTGTCACCGCCTATAATGACATGCTTTCGGCGCACCAGCCGTTTGAGACCTATCCGGCCCTGATCCGCGACGCGGTGCGCAAAGGCGGCGGCACCGCCCAAGTGGCGGGCGGGGTGCCTGCCATGTGCGACGGCGTCACCCAAAGCGAACCCGGCATGGAGCTCAGCCTGTTTTCCCGCGACACCATCGCCATGGCCGCGGGCATTGCGCTCAGCCATAATGTATTCGACGCGGCGGTGTTCCTTGGCGTCTGCGACAAGATCGTGCCCGGGCTGGTGATCGGCGCCCAGGCATTCGGCCACATCCCGGCGGTGTTCCTGCCCGCCGGACCAATGACCAGCGGTCTGGCCAATGACGAAAAGGCCCAGATCCGCCAGAAATTCGCCGCCGGGGAAATCGGGCGCGATGAGCTTCTGAAAGCGGAGATGGCTGCCTATCACGGGCCCGGCACCTGCACCTTCTATGGCACGGCCAACACCAACCAGATGCTGATGGAGTTCATGGGGCTGCACCTGCCCGGCTCCTCCTTTGTCACCCCCGGCACACCGCTGCGCGAAGCACTCACCGTCGAGGGCGCCAAACGGGCGCTGTCGCTCAGCGCGCTGGGGAACAATTACACCCCGGTCTGCGACGTGCTGGACGAAAAAGCCTATACCAACGGCATTGTCGGGCTGATGGCCACCGGCGGCTCTACCAACTTGCTGATCCACCTGATCGCCATGGCGCGGGCGGGCGGTATCCTGCTGGACTGGCAGGATTTTGCGGATCTTTCGGAAGCTGTGCCGCTCTTGGCGCGTGTCTATCCCAACGGGCTGGCCGACGTGAACCATTTCCACGCCGCCGGTGGCCTCGGCTACATGATCGGCGAGCTGCTGAAGGCCGGCTGCCTGCACCCCGACACCAAAACCGTGGCGGGCGAAGGGCTGGAGAACTACGTCATGGAACCGTTCCTGTCGGAAGATGGCCTCACCTTCCGCGCCGGTCCGGGGCAAAGCCTGAACGACGCGGTGCTGCGCCCCGCCGATGCGCCGTTCCAGGCGACCGGCGGGTTGAAGCGGCTGACCGGAAACCTGGGCACGTCGGTGATCAAGGTCTCGGCAGTGGCCAAGGAACACCAAGTCATTGAGGCACCCGCCCGCGTCTTTCATGACCAGGAAGAGGCCAAGGCCGCCTTCAAGGCAGGGGAACTCACCGGCGACGTGATCGTTGTGGTGCGCTTTCAGGGCCCCAAGGCCAACGGCATGCCGGAACTGCACAGTCTGACCCCGATGCTGGGTATCATGCAGGGCAAGGGCCAGAAGGTGGCGCTGGTCACCGACGGGCGGATGTCCGGTGCCTCCGGCAAGATCCCCGCCGCAATCCATGTGGTGCCTGAAGCGCTGGACGGCGGCCCGATTGCCAAACTCCAGGACGGCGACCTGCTGCGGCTGGACGCGGTGTGCGGCACGCTGGAAATCCTCACCGGCGGCGTGCTGGAGCGAGATGCCGCCACTGCCGACCTCAGTGCCTATCAGCACGGCACGGGGCGTGAGCTGTTTTCCCTTTTCCGCCGCTCGGTCGCTTCGGCCGACGAAGGCGCCAGCGTTTTTGGAGTTTAGATGATGCGGATAACCCCTCAGGACGCCAGCCTGCGCACTTGCGGGATCTGCACCCTGGCGCCGGTGATGCCGGTGCTGGTGGTGGAGGATGCGGCCCATGCCCGCCCTCTGGCCGAAACATTGGTTGCAGGCGGGCTGCCCGCGCTGGAAGTCACCCTGCGCACAGGTGCTGCGCTGGATGTGATCCGCGAGATGGCGCAGGTGAAGGGCGGCGTGGTTGGGGCCGGCACGCTGATCACTCCTAAGGATGCCGAAGCCGCCAAGGAGGCCGGCGCGCAGTTCGGCGTCTCCCCCGGCGCGACGGATGACCTGCTGGACGCCTGCGAATCCATCGGCCTGCCGCTTTTGCCCGGTGCTGCCACCGCAACCGAGGCGATGCGGCTTCTGGCCCGTGGTTACGGGATGCTGAAGTTTTTCCCGGCTGAGGCCTCAGGCGGTGCGCCCGCACTGAAAGCCATCGGCGCGCCCTTGCCGCAGATTTCCTTTTGCCCCACCGGCGGCATCAGCCCCGCCAATGCGGAAACCTACCTGAACCTGCCTAATGTTGTCTGCGCCGGAGGCAGCTGGGTGGCGCCACCCGATCTGGTCAAAGCTGGCAATTGGACCGCAATCGAAGCAATTGCCCGTGACGCGAGCCAACTCGGCAAAAGCTAAGTCACAGCAAAATCCACAGGTCAGTTCCGCCCCTGCCATGACCGGCGGCCTTTCACGGTCCGCAGTTATTCCGCCGTGTCCCCGCGGGGACGGCGCTGCAAAAGATCCCCTGGGGCCTGCGCGCAATCCACTGGCAGCGGATCATGGCGCGTCGGCTCCACCGAAACCAAGCTCGTTTTGATAGGCAAACAGCGCCGGCAGCCCGCCGGTATGCAGCAGCACAACTTTCTGCCCCCTGGTGATTGCACCCTGCTCCAGCAAGCCCAGCAGTCCGGCAAAGGTCTTGGCAGAGTAAACCGGGTCCAGCAGGATCCCCTCAGTCTTGGCCATGCGCTGCAGCGCGGCACGGGTGGCCAGTCCTGCGCGGCCATATCCAGGGGCGAGCGCACCGTCCCAAGTGAGAATGCCATCATGGCCAAACGGACGCGGGATGCCTATCAGGTCTGCCAGCGCATCTGCCACGTGCTCCAGCCGCGATTTCTGCGATGCAGCATCACGGCGCACGCAGATGCCAAAGACCGGCGCGGTGATACCCGCAAGACGCACTCCGGTCAGAAACCCAGCGTGGGTCGCCCCGCTGCCCGACGGCACCACCGCCGCATCAAAGCTGCCGATCTGCGCTGCCAGCTCCGCACCGCCCTGCACATAGCCCAGCGCGCCTAGCGGCGGATGGCCAAGGCCAAGCGGGATGATGCAGGGGCTGCGGCCCTTGGCGCGCAAGTCATCGGCGCGGGCTTCCAGGGCGGCATCCGCGCCTGCCTCATCCTCGCCCTCGGGATAGCGCATCACATCGGCACCAAGGATGTCCGACAGAAAGATATTGCCCGAACTGTAGTAGAGCGGATCCATGCCCGGCACCCGCTCCTCTCGCTGCAGCACCGCTTGCATCCCGCATTTCGCTGCCGCCGCGGCGGCGGTACGGGCAAAATTCGACTGCACCGCGCCGGTGATCAGGATGGTATCGGCCGCAGCCGCGCGCGCCGCACCGATATAGAACTCCAGTTGGCGCGTCTTGTTGCCGCCAAAGCTGAGGCCGGTGAGGTCGTCGCGCTTGATCCAAAGCTCGATGTCCAACTCGGCGGACAGCCGGTCGAGACGTTCCAGCGGCGTGGCCTGTTCCAGCAGGCTGGCGCGGGGAAAGGCGGAGAGGAGCATGTCGATCCGGGGCATGGCAGCTTCTTTTCAGGCTGAAATCCAAGACTGGCTTCGTAACAGGGGAGCGGCTTGTTATGGGACAGGTTGTCCTCGATTTACATCTCTGGCAAGCCCGCAGCCCCGGTTGTTATCCAGTCTCGCCGCCCCCATTTCCAGGGTCAGAGTTTGAAAATCAAAGGACCAGCCGGATGGCAGAGACCTCGAACCGCCCCGCTCTCAGGGTCGATATCATTTCAGATGTTGTCTGCCCGTGGTGCGCGGTGGGCTATGGCCAACTGGCCTTTGCCGCCCGCCGCGCCGGAGTTCAGCTGGACATCCACTGGCAGCCGTTTGAATTGAACCCCGACATGGCGCCGGAAGGTGAGGACCTGCGAGAGCATCTGGCCGCGAAATACGGCAGCACCGCGGAACAATCGGCGCAGGTGCGGGCGCAGTTGACGGAGCTGGGAGAGGCCTTGGGGTTCAGCTTCCGCTTCTTTGACGGCATGCGGATCTACAACACGTTTCAGGCGCACCAGCTGATCGAATGGGCCGGAGAGCGCGGCAAGGGACACGCAATGAAACAGGCGCTGCTGCAGGCCTATTTCACTGAAGGCAAGGATGTCTCGGACCTTGGGGTGCTGGTGGAAGCCGCTGACAGCCTTGGCCTGGAAGGTGCTGAGGCGCGTGCCGCCTTGGACAGCGGCAAACATGCGGACAGCGTGCGCCAGCGCGAGGCGCTCTGGACAGGCCAAGGCATCCGCGGGGTGCCTGCGATGGTGTTCAATGGCCGCCACCTGGTGACCGGGGCGCAGGGGGTAGAAAACTATGCCAGCGTCCTGGAGCAGCTTGGCGCTGCCGAAAGTGAATTGCGCTGAGGGCATCGCCCGGCCTCTCGGTCGGGCGATGCGTCATTTCTTCGAACCGCTTAGATTTGTGGCAAGCACTGGGTGATCGCGGTTTCCAGCTTATCCACCACTTCCACGATCTGCTCATCGGTGATGATGAAGGGCGGCGCCAGCAGGATGTGGTCGCCGTTCTGGCCGTCGCGGGTGCCGGACATCGGGTAGCAGATGAGACCTGCCTGGAACGCCGCCTTCTTGATGTTCTTGGCCAGGCCCAGCGCCGGATCGAAGGGCTCTTTGGTTTCGCGGTCCGCCACCAGCTCCACCCCGCGGAACAGCCCGCGGCCACGGATGTCGCCGACATTGGGGTGCTGTCCAAAGCGCTCTGCCAAGGCCGCCTGCAACTTTTCACCCATTTCGGCACAGCGCTGCACCAGCCCGCGCTCCAGCATCGCCTTGACTACGGCAAGGCCCGCTGCCGTGGCCACCGGATGGCCGATATAGGTGTGGCCGTGCTGAAAAAACCCTGAGCCGTGCTCAATCGCCTCATAGATCTGCCGGGTGCAGAGCATCGCCCCGATCGGCTGGTAGCCTGCCCCCAGTCCCTTGGCGATACACAGGATATCGGGGGCCACGCCGTCAGCCTCGCAGGCAAACAGATGCCCGGTGCGGCCCATGCCGCACATCACCTCGTCGAGGATCAGCAGCACGCCGTATTGATCACAGGTCTCGCGGATACGCTTGAAATAGCCCGCAACCGCCGGCACCGCGCCAGAGGTGGCGCCGACCACCGGTTCGGCCATAAAGGCCATCACGGTTTCGGGGCCGAGGCGGAGGATCTCTTCCTCCAATTCGTTGGCCACACGCTGGCCGTAGTCATAGCTGCTTTCGCCCTCTGCCCGGCCCACGTATTCGTAGCAGGGCGAGATATGGGAGATGTCGATCAGCAGCGGCGCAAACTGGGTGCGGCGCCATTCGTTGCCGCCTGCTGCCAGCGCGCCGAGGGTATTGCCGTGATAGCTTTGCTTGCGGGCAATGATGTGGCGGCGCTGTGGTTCGCCGCGCTCCAGATAGTACTGGCGGGCCAGCTTGATCGCGGCCTCGGTTGCTTCGGAGCCGCCGGAGACAAAGTACACCCGGTCAATGTCGCCCGGCGCGTTGGCCACCAGCAGATCGGCCAGCTCCTCGGCCGGTTCCGAGGTGAGGAAACCAGTGTGGGCAAAGGCCAGCTTGCCCGCCTGTTCCTGCACCGCCTTGATGACATCAGCGTCGGAATGGCCAAGGCAGGACACCGCGGCGCCGCCGGAGCCGTCGAAATAGCGCTTGCCCTCGGCGTCGATCAGATAGCAGCCTTCGCCGGAGACGGCAGTGGGCAATTCAGCCTTGGTATGGCGGGGAAAGACGTGAGACATGGTTAGCACTCCTTGAGGCTATGGCCCTGGGCCGCTGCGGCCTGAACAAAGGCGGTGACCGAGGCTGCGTTGTCGGCCAGCAGCCCGCCTTCGGGTGTTTCGATGTTATTCTCAAATCCGATTCGCGCATCCCCGCCCGCGGTCACGGCGGCCAGCAGGCAGGCGTGCTCATGCCGGCCAAAGGCGCAGACGGTCCAGTTCAGGCGCAAATCTGCCGTAGCGTCACGGAAGGCGGCCAGGCCTGCGGGCTGCGCCAGAACCGGGGGATTGTATTTGCCCAGAACAAAGATCGCATCGCGCATGGCACCCGGCACGGTGCCGTCCTGATACCAGTTGCGCAGCTGGGCGATACATTCGGGACCATAGAGGATGTGCTGCACCTGGGTGCCGGCCTCTGCGCACAGCGCATAGGCCCGCGCGGCGGTGCTGGCGTCCCGGGCCATCTCCCTGATTGAAACCGAAGCCGCGACAGGCCGCAACGCCTCCAGACAGGCTAACTGGGCAGCAGTGTCATAGACACCGGCGCTTTCAGTGGTGATCTGCACTGCCATTCCCGGCGCTCTTTCCCGCACCGCATCAAGGGCTTCGCGGTAACGGCCCGCGTCCAGCGAATGGCGCCCCTCATTGTCGCGCACATGCAGGTGCAGCGCCTGGGCGCCGGCCGCAAAACAGGCCGCCGCAGTCCTCGCCGTCTGCTGTGGCGTCACCGGCAGCTGCGGGTGATCCCCGCACCCGCGCCGGGCGCCGTTCGCAGCCACCATCAATCTGTATTCTGCCACCGGTCTCCCCCTCTGCAGCCTGCCCTGCCGCGACTCGCGTCCAGGATGCCTGCAGCCTGCAGCCCGTGACAACCGCTCTCAAGGCCGTCATTTCAGAACGTTTGTTTTACGGCGATTCTGCACCCCCTGATCCGCCGCTGAATTGCTTGAGCCGGGCAGCTCTGGACCTAAGCAAGCACATGCTCTGGCCCTAACCAATTCCCGGAATCTGACGTTTCTGGTACATAATACGCCTCTGAAGCCCTGTAGGGTTCCGGGCAGCCTGATTCACTTCTAACGCCGAAAGGACATGTCATGGACGGCACGTTCAACGAAAACGATCTCTCCCGTGTGGTCGAGGCCGACAAGGCCCACATGTGGCATCACCTGTTCCAGCACAAGGCGCTGGAAACCACTGACCCGCGCATCATTGTCGAAGGCAAGGGCATGCGCGTCTGGGATCAGAACGGCAAGGAGTTCCTGGATGCGGTGTCCGGCGGTGTCTGGACTGTCAACGTCGGCTATGGCCGCGAAAGCGTCTGTAAAGCCGTCTACGAACAGATGATGAAGATCTGCTATTTCGCCAACTCGGCCGGCTCCATCCCCGGCGCGCTGTTTGCCGAAAAGCTGATCGAGAAGATGCCGGGCATGACCCGCGTCTACTACACCAATTCCGGATCCGAGGCCAACGAGAAGGCCTTTAAGATGATCCGCCAGATCGCCCACAAGAAATACGGCGGCAAGAAAACCAAGATCCTGTACCGCGACCGCGACTATCACGGCTCCACCCTGGCGACCATGTCGGCGGGCGGCCAGGACGAGCGCAACGCGCAGTACGGCCCGTTTGCGCCGGACTTCGTCCGCGTCCCCCACTGCATGGAATACCGCAAGCATGAACTGGGCCTGGAGCACCTGTCCGGCCGCGAGTTCGGCATTGCAGCTGCGGACGCGATCGAGGAAGTGATCCTGCGCGAAGGCCCGGAAACCGTTGGCGCCCTGTGCCTGGAGCCGGTGACCGCAGGCGGCGGCGTCATCGAGGCGCCGGAAGGCTATTGGGAGCGGGTGCAGGAGATCTGCAAGAAGCACGACGTGCTGCTGCACATCGATGAAGTGGTCTGCGGCGTTGGCCGGACCGGTAAGTGGTTCGGCTACCAGCAGTACGGCATCAAGCCGGACTTCGTGACCATGGCCAAAGGCGTGGCCTCGGGTTATGCGGCGATTGCCTGCATGGTGACCACCGAGGAAGTCTTCAACATGTTCAAGGAAGATGCCTCGGATCCGCTGGGCTACTTCCGCGACATCTCGACCTTTGGCGGCTGCACTGCAGGCCCCGCCGCGGCGCTGGAAAACATGCGCATCATCGAAGACGAGAACCTGCTGGACAACTGCAACGCCATGGGCGAGCGGATGCTGAACAACCTGCGTGCGCTGCAGGAAAAGCATGCCGTGATCGGTGATGTGCGCGGCAAGGGTCTGTTCCTGGGCGCCGAGCTGGTTGCAGACCGTGAAACCAAGGAGCCGGTGGACGAGAAGCTGGCCCAGCAGGTTGTCGCGGAATGCGGCGCGCAGGGCGTGATCATCGGTGTCACCAACCGCTCGCTGCCGGGCCGTAACAACACCCTGTGCTTCAGCCCGGCGCTGATCGCTACCGCAGACGACATCGACCAGATCTGCGATGCGGTCGACAAGGCCCTGACCAAAGTATTCGGCTGACAACTCTCCCTGTTGGACGATCAAACTGCGCCCCGAAATTTTCGGGGCGCTTTTTCTTTTTTGGTACAGGGGCCTAGACCAGCCGCACGGCAACCCCGCCGTCCACCGCCATTGGGGTTCCGGTTACGAAGCTGGACCGGTCCGACAACAGGAACACTGCGGCCTGGGCAATTTCGGACGGCGCGGCCATCCGCTTCATCGGGTGCAGGCCGGCAATAAAGCTGTGTGTCTCCGGATCGTCGCCCGCCATGGCGGTCTTGGTCCCGCCGGGCAGCAAAGCATTCACCCGGATGCCTTCTGCCGCGTGATCAGAGGCCAGCGACTGGACCAGCCCGACCAGCCCGGCCTTTGACGCGGCATAGGCGCCCATGCCTGGCATGCCGCCGTTGCTGAAGCCAACAAAAGATCCGGTAAAGACAAGCGATCCGCTGCCCCGCGCCCTTAGCGCCGGTATCTGCGCCTTGGCCGAGAAAAAAGCACCTGTCAGGTTGGCTGCGATTACCGCGTTCCAATTGGCGGCATCCATTTGTTCCACGGGTCCCATATCGCCCATCGTGCCCGCATTGTTGAAAGCCCCGTCGAGCCCGCCGAATTCTTCCGCAGCAAGCCCCACCAAGTTTGCCGAATAGGCTTCGCTGGTGACATCGCCGGCAAGACAGGCCGCTTTGCCGCCGCTTTGGTTGATCTGCCCGGCGAGGGTCTGCAGTTCAGCCTGCCGCCGGGCCCCCAGCACGACATTGGCCCCTTCTGCCGCAAGCAGCAGCGCTGCAGCGGCGCCAATGCCGCTGCTGGCACCGGTAATGATGAGTGTCTTGTTTTTCAGTTCCATCGTCAAAGCCTCCATTAGTTGAATGGCTTTAAACTAAGCGCCCCGCCCAGCTGCGCTCGACCCGTTTCCTGCGCTTACACCGAGGGACAGATCCGCAACCGCAAGAAACGGGTCAAAACATCCGGGGCACCCTGCTCACCCAATCAATCTTGGCCGCATGGGCGCTGTGCCCCGACCGGCTCAAGCAAGCAGCACAAATCAGAGTTGCAAGTGAATATGGTCGTCATGCCGGGCCGCCCGGCAGCCCTGGAAGCGCAACTTGCTGGAGCGAACCCCTAAGCGGTCTTGCAAATACGGTTCCAGAAAGATCTTTCCGGCCCGCTTATTCGCCGCCAAGATCTGCAGCAGATGGCCGGTCCGGCTGGCGTCGATCTTCAGATCCCGCCAGAGCGGCTGCAAGAGACCCATATTCCAGCGCAGAGTCAGCCAGCTTCCGGGACAGTCCGTTGGCCCCTGCTCAAATGCAAAATAGCCCAGGGGCGACCGGGTTGCCCCAGGCGCATATCCCTCGGCATCCGAATAAAAGAACGCAAGGTCGGCCTTTCTGCCATCGTCATGGGACAGATGCGGCAGCAGCGGGAACCCGGGCAGTACGGGAAAATTCGCGTCCAGTACTTGTGTCACCGTGCCGGGAAAGGCCCGGTCCATAGCCGCGGCAGTGTCCTGCAGCAGCTCTGCCAGTTCTGGTGTCACGTAGTTCCGGTTCAAGGCGCAGTAGACCCAGGATTGCACCTGCAGCGGCCCTTGATCCCAACAGCTCAGCGCCGTCCTGCCAAATAGCGGTGCGCCCCAGACAGCGGCGAGACTGACGCCAAGATACAGAAACAGAAAGGCCGCCAACCGCCGCCGGAAACACAGCGCAGCCAGCCAGGCGGCTCCGCCAAGCTGCGTGAAAAGGGTCAAAAGAACAAAAAGTGCCAGATGGCCGAATACTTTAAACATGGCATCAAACTGGCTCCCCGGCCAGACCAGTGCAAGCCGCAGATTCCGCGAAACTGGCCCTAAGTCCAGATTGCACCCCGCTTAAGTCCACCCTAAGGTGGCGCGCATGGCCATTTCCGTCGATACCTTTTTCCTCAACCCAGACGCCCAGGGCACGCTGCAGGCGCAGATCCAGGAAATGATTGCCGAGGGCATTCTGTCCGGCCGGTTCCGGGTCGGGGAGAAACTGCCATCCTCGCGCAAGCTGGCGGCGCATCTGGGGATCAGCCGGATCACCGTGACGCTGGCCTATACCGAGCTTTTGGCCAATGACTACCTCACCTCGCGCGGGCGCTCGGGGTACTTCGTCTCAGACAATGCGCCGGTGCCGCCCTCCTACACGCCGCAGCAGAAGTCCGGCGATGCGATGGATTGGGGCAAGGTGCTGGCGCGCAGCTTCACCGGCGGCGACACCCCGCGCAAACCCCAGGACTGGCGCGAGTACCGCTATCCCTTCATCTACGGGCAGGCCGATGCCTCGCTGTTTGACCATGCCAACTGGCGGCTGTGCGCGCTGCGGGCGTTGGGGCAGAAGGATTTTGCCGCCCTGGCAAATGATTATTTCGACCAGGACGATCCGCTGCTGATCGAATACATCGCCCGTCACACACTGCCGCGGCGCGGAATCACCGCCCGCCCCGAAGAGGTCCTGATCACGCTGGGTGCCCAGAATGCGCTGTGGATCACCTGCCAGCTGCTGCTGAACCGAAGACGACGGGCGGCGGTGGAAGATCCGGCCTATTACACCCTGCGCGACCAGGTGGTGCAGACCCGGTGCCAGGTCGATTGCATTCCGGTCGATGACGGCGGGCTGCCGCCAGAGCAGATTTCGCAAGACACCGATGTGATCTTTTGCACCCCTAGCCACCAAAGCCCGACCACCTTCACCATGCCGATGGAACGGCGCAAAGAGCTGCTGCAGCGGGCCAGCGAAATCGACGCAGTGATCGTCGAGGATGACTACGAGTTCGAGATGTCCTTTCTTGGCGCGCCGTCCCCTTCGCTGAAGTCTCTCGATACCGAAGGACGGGTGATCTATGCCGGCAGTTTCTCCAAATCGCTGTTCCCCGGGCTGCGGCTTGGGTATCTGGTTGGCTCGGAACCGTTCATCCGCCAGGCCAGGGCATTGCGCGCCAGCGTGCTGCGGCATCCGCCGGGCCATGTCCAGCGCACGGTCGCCTATTTCCTGTCGCTGGGACACTACGACGCCCAGATCCGCCGGACTGCCAAGGTTCTGCATGACCGCCGCGCAGTGATCGAGGATGCCATCCGCAAGCACGGCCTCACCATTGCTGGCGTCGGAAGTTTTGGCGGCTCGGCTCTTTGGATGCGGGCGCCTGACGGCGTGGATACCGCCGTTGTTGCTGAACGGCTGAAGGAGAAGAGCGTCATCATCGAGCCCGGCGCACCGTTCTTTGGTGCCGAGCACCGCCAGCAGAACTATTACCGGCTTGGCTATTCTTCGATTCCCGCCACAAGGATCGAGCCTGGCCTGGCACTGATTGCTAAGGCACTGAAGCAGGGCTGACTCCAGAAGCTTGCGGCGATTGGCGCGGCAAATGATACCAAACGTATCATTTGCCGCCCTGCTTGCATTCATGTGCCCGCATCGCGTGACCAACTGAAGCTTATGTGAAAATCCTGTCCTGCTATTTTCATAGGTCCAGTTTTGGACCTATCCGGGTTTAATAACTGGCCCTAACCCGGCCTCCCCCCGCCCCCTAAACCAGAGTCAATTCCCGGCACCGTGCCCGGGGGAATTCCGCGTCTCACTCAGGAGAACCCGCCATGAAAATGACCACCGAAGAAGCCTTCGTCAAAACCCTGCAAATGCACGGCATCGAACACGCCTTTGGCATCATCGGCTCGGCCATGATGCCGATTTCCGATATCTTTGAGCCGGCAGGCATCACCTTCTGGGACTGCGCCCACGAAGGGTCCGGCGGCATGATGGCCGACGGCTACACCCGCGCCACCGGCAAAATGTCGATGATGATCGCCCAGAACGGCCCCGGCATCACCAACTTTGTGACCGCCGTGAAGACCGCCTACTGGAACCACACCCCGTTGCTGCTGGTCACCCCGCAGGCCGCGAACAAGACCATGGGTCAGGGTGGTTTCCAGGAAATGGAACAGATGCGCATGTTTGCCGACTGCGTCTGCTACCAGGAAGAAGTGCGCGACCCTTCCCGCATGGCCGAAGTTCTGAACCGCGTGATCATGCAGGCCAAGCGCAACTCGGCACCTGCCCAGATCAACGTGCCGCGCGACTACTTCACTCAGGTCATCGACATCGACTTGCCGGCAATCGTCGACTTTGAACTGCCCTCCGGCGGTGCGGATGCGGTGAGCCAGGCAGCCGAGCTGCTGTCGAGCGCCAAATTCCCGGTCATCCTGAACGGTGCCGGCGTTGTCATCGGCGGCGCGATCCCTGCTTCGATGGCTCTGGCCGAGCGTCTGGATGCCCCGGTTTGCGTTGGCTACCAGCACAACGACGCCTTCCCCGGCTCGCACCCGCTGTTTGCAGGCCCGCTGGGCTACAATGGTTCCAAGGCCGGCATGGAGCTGATCTCCAAGGCTGACGTCGTGCTGGCACTGGGCACCCGCCTGAACCCGTTCTCGACCCTGCCCGGCTACGGCATCGACTACTGGCCGACCGACGCGAAAATCATCCAGGTTGACATCAACCCGGACCGTATCGGCCTGACCAAGAAAGTCACCGTGGGCATCGTTGGCGACGCAAAAACCGTTGCCGGCACCATCCTTGGTCAACTGGCGGACACCGCAGGCGACGCCGGCCGCGACGAGCGCAAGGCGCTGATCTCGCACACCAAGTCGGCCTGGGCCCAGGAACTGTCCTCGATGGACAGCGAGCAAGACGATCCCGGCACCACCTGGAACGAACGTGCCCGCGCTGCCAAGCCCGACTGGCTCAGCCCGCGCCGCGCATGGCGTGCGATCCAGGCAGGTCTGCCGAAAGAAGCGATCATCTCCTCGGACATCGGCAACAACTGCGCCATCGGCAACGCCTACCCGTCGTTTGAGGACGGCCGCAAATACCTGGCTCCCGGCCTGTTCGGCCCCTGCGGCTATGGCCTGCCTGCGGTTGTCGGCGCGAAAATCGGCTGCCCGGACGTTCCGGTTGTCGGCTTCTCGGGCGACGGTGCCTTTGGCATCGCTGTGACAGAGCTGACCGCGATCGGCCGCGAAGAATGGCCCGCCGTGACCCAGGTTGTCTTCCGCAACTACCAGTGGGGCGCGGAAAAGCGCAACTCCACCCTGTGGTTCGACGACAACTTTGTCGGCACCGAGCTGGACCAGCAGGTTTCCTATGCCGGCATCGCCAATGCCTGCGGCCTGAAAGGTGTGATCGCCCGCACACAGGACGAGCTGACCGACGCCCTGCGTCAGGCCTGCGAAGACCAGAAGAAAGGCATCACCACCCTGATCGAAGCGATGATCAACCAGGAACTGGGTGAGCCTTTCCGCCGCGACGCGATGAAGAAACCGGTCGCCGTTGCTGGCATCAGCAAAGACGACATGCGTCCGCAGCAGGTCTGATCCTGATGCCCCTGCCCTTTGACCTTTCAATGGGCCAGGGGGCCTATCTGGCCGCCGCGTTGTTCGCGGCGGCCTTGATCCGCGGCTTTTCCGGCTTTGGATTTTCCGCGATTTTTATCATTCTGGCAGCATTGACCACCAACCCGCTGCCGCTGATCCCGGTGGTGTTTTCCTGCGAAATCGCCATGACCGTCTTTCAGGCGCGAGGCATTCGCCCGCATATCGACTGGCGCCGCGCTTTTGCCCTGCTGGCAGGTGCCGCCGTCGCCACTGTTCCCGCCATCGCCATCATGGCCCGGCTGGGAGAATACGAGGCGCGGATGGCGATCTCGTGCCTGATCCTGGTGCTGAGCCTGGTTTTGCTAAGCGGCTGGCAGCTGGAACGTCCGGTGGGGCGCAATGGCACCGCAGGCGTCGGCGCCATCGCAGGCATCGCCAACAGTGCCGGTGTCGGAGGCCTGCCTGTCGCAGCCTTCCTGACAGCACAGCCGGTGCCGCCTGCCGTATTCCGCGCCACGATGATCGTGTTTCTGACCGGCATCGACCTGATGGCGCTGCCGGTGATGGCCGCAAACGGGCTGGTGGGGCCGGAAACACTCACCGGCATCCTGCTGGCCTTTCCCATTCTGGGGCTCGGCATCTGGGCCGGCTCCCGCAGTTTTCAGGCAGTCTCCCAAAGGCTGTTCCGGCGCGCGGTGGTGCTGATGCTGACCGCCTTTTCGCTGATCAATATTGCAAGACTGGCGTTCTGAGCGCCCGACGCCCCGAACCGCAGCTACAGGACCAATGCCCGTGACCAAAACACTCTCTCCCCTTGAACTGCTGCAGGCCGAAGCCCCGGCCACCCGTCCTATTGCTGCCCTTAGCGAAGGCGCTGATCCCCGCGTGGCAGCCGGTGCCCTGGCCGCACATCAGGCCGGCATCGCCGATGTGATCCTGATTGGTCCGCAGGCAGCGGTCGAAGCCGCCCTGCAGGCCGAAGGCGCTAGCGCCGGCGGTGGCGTGGCGATTCACGACCCGGCCACATCCAAGCTGACCGAGACCTTCGCCGCTGAATACTTTGAGCTTCGCAAGCACAAGGGCGTGGATGAGGCCGCCGCCCGCAAGGCCGCCGAATCCCCGCTGGTCTATGCCGCCATGCTGGTACGCTTGGGCCATGCCACCGGCACCGTCGGCGGTGCTGTCCACACCACCGGCGATGTGGTGCGCAGCGCAATTCAGGTGATCGGCATGGCGCCGGATGCGGGCATGGTCTCCTCCTTTTTTCTGATGTACCCGCCGGAAGGTGCCCCGGATGGCACTCGCGCGATGCTCTATTCCGATTGCGGGCTGGTGATTGATCCGAAACCCGTCGAGATGGTCTCGATCGCCGCCGCCTCGGCCCGGTCCGCGCAAGCGCTGCTGCGGGCGGATCCGAAACTGGCATTCCTCAGCTTCTCCACCAAGGGCAGCGCCAAGCATCCGGCGGTGGACAAGGTGACTGAAGCCCTGGGCCTGTTCCAGGACGCACATCCTGATCTGCAGGCCGATGGCGAACTGCAATTCGACGCCGCCTTTGTGCCCGCCATCGGAGAACGGAAATCACCCGGCTCAAACGTTGCGGGCCAGGCCAATGTGATGATCTTCCCAAATCTGGATGCCGGCAATATCGGCTATAAGATCACCCAGCGTCTGGGCGGGTATTCCGCCATCGGCCCGGTGCTGCAGGGGCTGGCAAAACCGGCCAACGACCTGTCGCGCGGCTGCAGCGCCGAGGATGTCACCCAGATCATCGCCGTCACCATCCTGCAGGCCGCAGGCGCATCAGGTCCGGATATTTGAACCATCCTCCCAAAAACCAGAACCCTCGCAGAACACTATTCCACAATTGAGGCTTTCCGTCATACGGTCGCCCGAAACACCCAACAGGACCCGCCCATGACCCATCAGCAGCCAATCCTGAACACCTCACCCAAGGTCTCGGACGAGATCCGGCAGACCACCTGTTACATGTGCGCCTGCCGCTGCGGCATCAATGTGCACATGAAAGACGGCAAAGTCGCCTATATCGAGGGCAACCGCGACCACCCGGTGAACAAGGGCGTGCTTTGCGCCAAGGGCTCGGCGGGCATCATGCAGGTCAACGCGCCGTCACGCCTGAAGGCGCCGATGATCCGCACCGGCCCGCGCGGTTCCGGCCAGTACAAGGAAATCTCCTGGGACGAGGCGCTGGCGATTGCGGTGGGCTGGCTGGAACCGGTCCGCCATGAGGCGCCCGAGCAGCTGGCCTTCTTCACCGGCCGCGACCAGTCGCAAAGCTTTACCAGCTTCTGGGCGCAAAGCTTCGGCACCCCGAATTATGCGGCGCATGGCGGCTTCTGCTCGGTCAACATGGCGACCGCGGGCATCTACACCATGGGCGGCGCGTTCTGGGAGTTCGGCCAGCCCGACTGGGACCACACCAAGCTGTTCATGCTGTTCGGTGTCGCCGAGGACCACGATTCCAACCCGATCAAGATGGGGCTGGGAAAGATCAAGAAGCGCGGCGCGCGGGTGATTGGCGTCAATCCGATCCGCTCGGGCTATAACGCGATTGCGGACGAATGGGTCGGCATCACACCGGGCACCGACGGGCTGTTCATCCTGTCGATGATCCATGTGCTGATGAAGGCCGGCAAGATCGATCTCGACTATCTCAGCCGCTACACCAACGCGCCGGTACTGGTGAATGCTTCCGAAGGGCCGGAAAACGGCCTGTTCCTGCGCGACGATGACGGCAAGATGCTGGTGATCGACCGCACTACCGGCAAGCTGACTCCGTTCGACCAGCCCGGCGTCCGCCCCGACCTGTCGGCAGTCTATGAAAAAGACGGTGTCACCCACCGCCCGGTCTTCCACCAGATGGCTGAACGCTATCTGGCCGATGAATACGCTCCCGAAGCCATTGCCGACAAATGCGGCATCCCGGCCAAGCGCATCCGCGCCATTGCCGGGGAGCTGGCCCGCGTCGCCTTTGACGAGGCGTTTGAGCTGGACCGCGAATGGACCGATTTCCGCGGCGAGAAACACACCAAGATGATTGGCCGCCCGGTCTCGATGCACTCGATGCGCGGGGTGTCTGCGCATGCGAACGGCTTCCAGACCTGCCGCGCGCTGCATGTGCTGCAGATCATCCTCGGCACGGTTGAAGTCCCCGGCGGTTTCCGCTTCAAGCCGCCCTACCCCAAGCCGGTCGAGGCGCATCCGACCCCGCACTGCAAGGCAACGCCCGATACCCCGCTGGACGGCCCGCACCTCGGCTTTGTCCGCGGGCCTGAACATCTGGCGCTGAAGGAAGACGGCAGCCCGGCGCGGATCGACAAGGCCTTTACCTGGGAAAACCCGATGTCAGCGCATGGGCTGATGCACATGGTGATCTCCAACGCACATGCAGGCGATCCATACAAGATCGATACGCTGTTCATGTATATGGCCAACATGTCGTGGAACTCCTCCATGAACACCAAGGGTGTGATGGAGATGCTGACCGACAAGGATGAGAACGGCGACTACAAGATCCCGCATATCATCTACTCAGACGCCTATTCGTCCGAAATGGTGGCCTTTGCCGACCTGATCCTGCCTGACACCACCTATCTGGAGCGCCACGACTGTATCTCGCTGCTGGACCGCCCGATCTGCGAGGCGGATGCGGCAGCCGATGCGATCCGCTGGCCGGTGATTGAGCCGGACCGCGACGTGCGCGGCTTCCAGACCGTGCTGGTCCAGCTCGCCAACCGGATGAAGCTGCCGGGTTTCACTAACGAGGACCGCACGGCCAAGTGGAAAGACTACGCCGACTACATCGTCAACCACGAGCGCAAGCCGGGGATTGGCCCGCTGTCAGGCTTCCGCGGTGAAGACGGCAGCAAAACCGGCCGCGGCGAGGTGAACCCGGAGCAGCTGAACCAGTACATTGAAAACGGCGGCTTCCATGTGGCCCACATTCCGGAAGAGGCAGGCTACTACAAACCCTGGAACACCGCCTATCAGGACTGGGCGGTGGATATGGGCATCTATGACAGCCCGCAGCCCTATCTGTTCCAGCTCTATGTGGAGCCGATGCGCAAGTTCCAGCTCGCCGCCGAAGGCTATGGCGACCGCCAGCCGCCGGACCACCTGCGCCAGCGGGTCAAGGACGTGATGGACCCGCTGCCGATCTGGTACGAGACCGACCAGCAGGGCAACGAAGGTTTCACTGTCAATGCGCTGACACAGCGCCCGATGGCAATGTACCACTCCTGGGGCACCCAGAACGCCTGGCTGCGCCAGCTGCATGGCCGCAACCCGCTGTATGTTCCAACCAAACTGATGCGCGAGAACAATCTGCAGGACGGCGACTGGGCCAGGGTCACCTCGCCGCATGGCGAGATCACCGTGCCGGTGATGGAGATGGCGGCGCTGAACGACAACACCGTCTGGACCTGGAACGCCATCGGCAAACGCAAGGGCGCCTGGGCGCTGGAAGAGGACGCACCAGAGGCCACCAAGGGCTTCCTGCTCAACCACCTGATCCATGAACTGCTGCCGCCCAAAGGCGACGGCATGCGATGGGCCAACTCTGACCCGATCACCGGCCAGGCGGCGTGGTTCGATCTGAAAGTGAAAATTGAAAAGGCCGCTGCACCCGCAGATCTGCAGGAAAGCCAGCCCGTCTTCCCGGCGCAGGAATCGCCTGTCGGCACTGGCCCGAAAGAACTGAAATGGAAGGTCGGCAAATGACGGGGGCAATTTTCTTCGAAGAAAATTGCCAAGAAAATTCGAATTTTCTTGGCTTCGCACGCCGCACACGGAGTATGCAATGACTGAGCTTCCCACCAAGACCGAGCGCAAGATGGGCCTGGTCATTGACCTGGACACCTGCGTCGGCTGCCACGCCTGTGTGATTTCCTGCAAAGGCTGGAATACCGAAAACTACGGCGCGCCCCTGTCGGACCAGAACCCCTATGGCAGCGATCCGTCAGGCACCTTCCTGAACCGCGTGCATTCCTATGAGGTGAAGCCTACGCCTTGCAGCAGCCAGCCGGACCCGGCGGCGCAGCTGATCCATTTCCCGAAATCCTGCCTGCACTGC
Source organism: Leisingera sp. F5 (assembly GCF_001593695.1). Taxonomy (NCBI): domain Bacteria; kingdom Pseudomonadati; phylum Pseudomonadota; class Alphaproteobacteria; order Rhodobacterales; family Roseobacteraceae; genus Leisingera; species Leisingera sp. F5. The sequence goes on from NZ_LUKH01000009.1 coordinate 94,705, forward strand.
GAAGATGCGCCCTGCGTCACCGTTTGCCCCACCGGCGCCAGCTACAAACGTGTCGAGGACGGCATCGTCCTGGTCAACGAAGACCACTGCATCGGCTGCGGCCTGTGTGCGTGGTCCTGCCCTTACGGCGCGCGGGAACTGGACCTGGCCGAGGGTGTGATGAAGAAATGCACCCTCTGCGTTGACCGGATCTATAACGAAAACCTGCCGGAAGTGGACCGCGTTCCTTCGTGCGTGCGGACCTGCCCGGCCGGCGCGCGCCATTTCGGCGATTTGGGCGATCCGGACAGTGATGTCTCCAAACTGGTGGCAGAGCGCGGCGGCATGGACCTGATGCCGGAAATGGGCACCAAGCCGGTGAACAAATACCTGCCGCCCCGGCCCAAGGACACTATCGAAGAGGAGATCGACATCCTCGCCCCTCTGCTGGCACCGGTCGCTGAAGAGCCGCAAGGGTTCCTGGGCTGGCTGGACAAGGCCCTCGACAAACTTCCGGGAGGAGCGAACTGATGCATCCCGCACCATCCGTCATTATCTTCACCACTCTGTCGGGCCTTGGCTTTGGCCTGCTGGCCTTCCTCGGCCTCGGCCAGCCTGCAGTGACCGGCACCGTGGCTTTTGTGTTCTACGCCATCGCCTTTGGCCTGGCCTGCGGCGGCCTTCTGGCCTCCACCTTCCACTTGGGCCGCCCGGAACGCGCCTGGCGCGCTTTCACCCAGTGGAAAACCAGCTGGCTGTCGCGCGAGGGCGTCTGCGCCGTTGGCGCCCTGATCGTCATGGGTCTTTACGCGCTTGGCGCAGTGTTTATGGACAGTCATTGGACGCTGCTGGGCTGGATTGGTGCGGCCCTCAGCCTGGCCACCGTCTTTACCACTTCCATGATCTACACCCAGCTCAAGACCATCCCGCGCTGGAACATGGAACTGACCCCGGTGATGTTTCTGTCCTTCAGCCTTGCAGGCGGTGCCCTGCTGGCAGGAGCCGAGGCCGTGGCCCCCTGGCTGCTGGCCATCGCAGGTGCAGTGCAGCTGGCCTATTGGGCCAAAGGCGACAAGGCGCTGGAGGCCTCAGGCACCGACATCGGCACTGCCACCGGTCTCGGCGACCGCGGCGCGGTGCGCGCATTTGAGCCGCCGCACACCGGGTCGAACTACCTGTTGCGCGAGTTTGTGCATGTGGTCGGCCGTAAACACGCCCAGAAGCTGCGGATGATTGCCTTTGTCCTCAGCTTTGCCCTGCCGCTGCTGCTGATCCTGACCCCGGTACAGGGGGTGGTGATCAAGCATGCGTTTGCAGCCCTCGCGGTCATCTCGCACATTGCAGGCATCGCCGTATCGCGCTGGCTGTTCTTTGCCCAAGCCGAACACGTGGTCGGCCTTTACTACGGCAAACGCTGACACGGATCCGGGGCGCCCAATCCAGCAAGCCCCTTACCAAATGTGTTGTAGAAAATCCTTCGGTTGGCCACAGAGTGGCCAACCTTTCCTTAAAAGGCTGACTTGACGCAATCTCACGATGGAGGTGTCAGCTGAAGTCTATCTCGCAAAAATCTGCGACAGCCGGAAAGCGGCGTCTTTCACTCCCGTATTTCGGGGTGGACGTGAACTTTTGCCAAAACGCCCAATTCTCCCAGTTTGGCGTTCATCCAGACCCGCGCGACGGTCGAGGCCAAAATCTTTCCTCGCCATCGTCCAACCTCCAGCGAGGAGAGGTCAAAGGCAAGGGAGACAACAAGAGTCTCACCTGCGGTGCTTGCGGCCAGAAATCCGTTCTCAAGAACAACCGCGCCATCGTCGAAGAACGGCCGGGTCCTGAAACTCCTCGTGCACGGCAACTCCCTGTCGATGATTTCGGAGATTGCCGGCCTCGCTCCCCGGGATGTCTACAGGAAGCTGGTCTTCATCCACGAGCGCGTCCGGGAGTTCACAGCGCGCCGCGAGGGTGATCTCCGTGGCGTAGACTGGGAGCGATACGGCCACCGGTTCGCCACCGACAGCCAGACCCTGACGCTCAACTGGCCGAACCGCAAGAAGCGTGCATCGGTCGCCGTGCAGCATCTCTGCACCGCACACGCGAACTCGGGATACATCGTCCTGGGCCACCTTCAGTTCGATCCGGCGGGTGATATGGAGCAGGTCGAGATCGACATGGCGATCAATGGGGACACCAAGAAGGCACGCTGTATGCGGCGCCATGGGCGCCTGTGGACCGCAGCGGAGTTCAAGAAATATCTCGACGACATCACCGCGAAGGTGATCCTGGACCCGGAGATTGCGGCGGATGTGGACCTGGGGCTTCAGCTCCCGCACGACGGTGGCCTCGTGCGCCAAGACATTCAGCAGTATGCCCACGCCCTGATGCTCAGGCGGATGGTCTCGCTGTCGGACTGCCGCATCTACTTCGTCCAGGACGGGGATGCCTGCCTCAGCAAGGCGTTCCTGGCGGCCTTCGCCCCTGAAGTTCAGGCCGGTCGTGCCGATATCGCCACCGTGGCCTTCGACAAGTATCAGGTAAACGATGTCCGTGAGGCGCTGTGGGCCCAAAGGCGCCGCGACCTGCGCAACGACTGGGCCTCTCGGCCCATCAATTCGACAGCCTGCCTGAGAAGGTCTTCAATGAGGAGATCGACCGGGAGATTGTGAAGCGCCTTGCCGGCCATCGGCTTGGAACTCCGTTCACCTGGCCATACCACACGAAGTCAGAGCCCTCGCGGATCGTCGACCTGAAGACCGATCGGCCTGAGCTGACCACCGAACGGTGCGCAAGGCTGATGCGGCTCGCAACCCTGCGTAGCGCCGACAGCTACTTCCACAAGATCCGCAGCAATGCCCGCCCCGCATCTCGTCCCGTGTCGACGCCGAACAACAACGGCCGCACCTGGGATCGGCACCTCCTCTACAAGCCAGAGATGCTGGTCAAGATCATCGAGATCTACCGCTTCCACCACAACTGGATGGGAACCCGCCAGACCAAGCGGACGCCAGCGATGAAACTCGGACTCGCGAAGGGACGGATCTACGAGCGGGATCTCTTCGGCGAATGAACGAGAAAGCGCGCCGCCGAAGCGACGCGCAATCTACAACACATCTGGTAAGGGGCTTGCCAATCCAGGCGCCCCTTTTTCTTTGAGTATTTTTCCGGCAGCATGTCACAAACACCCCGGCTGCCTCGTCCTGTTCCTGAAACCATCTGAAAAGGAACAGAATGATGACCCAGCGCCTTGACTACTTCGCTATCGCACCGGACTTGTTTCAACCGATGCTGGCGCTTGAAGCCACGCTGAAAGACAGCGGACTGGAACACAGCCTGATTGAACTAGTGAAACTTCGGGCTTCGCAAATAAATGGCTGTGCGTATTGCATCCACATGCACACGCATGACATGCGCTCGAAAGGTGAGAGCGAAGACAGGATGCACCTCCTGAATGCCTGGCGGAAGTCTTCGCTTTACTCCGCGCGGGAACAGGCGGCCCTGGCCTGGACCGAAGCCTTAACAAGGATTGAGGCCACTGCGGCGCCGGACGCGGACTATGATCTGGTCGCACAGCAGTTTTCCCCGCGTGAACAGGCGGCACTGACATTGGTGGTCTCCACCATCAACGCCTGGAACCGGATTGCAATCGGCTTCCGCACCCCGCATCCTGCCGGGCAGGAGGCAAGTGCCGCGTGAGTGCAAACCCCAAAACAGACGAAACCGATGCGTTTCTGAAGGCGCGGCCGCGATTGTTTGCGGCCGCCTACCGGATGCTGGGCAGTGTCAGCGACGCCGAGGACATTCTGCAGGACGCCTTTCTGCGCTGGCAGGCAGCCCCGCAAGCGCAGGTGCAGAATCCAACCGGCTATCTGATGCGGATCACCACGCGGCTGTGTCTGGACCAGCTGAAATCGGCCCGCTCCCGGCGCGAAACCTACCCCGGTGAATGGCTGCCCGAACCCATTCTGACAGACGACGCGACCGAGCTTCTGGATCACGATGTCACGGTCGCCCTGCTGCTGGCGCTGGAAACCCTGTCGCCGCTGGAACGCGCCGCCTTTCTGCTGCACGACATCTTCGACAGCGCCTATGAGGACATTTCCGCCGCGCTGAACCGAACCCCGGACGCCTGCCGTCAGCTCGCGGCAAGGGCCCGGCGCAAGGTGCAGAAGCTTCAGCCGCATGCCCCTGCGGACCCGGGCCAGGGACGCGATCTGACTGAAGCCTTTTTCCGCGCATCCAAGACCGGCGACACAGCAGCACTGACCCGGCTGCTGACCCAGGACGTTCAGCTGATCTCCGACGGCGGCGGCAAGGCAATGGCGGCCCTCAACCCGATCTACGGGCGGGACAAGGTGCTGCGGCTGCTTGAGGGGATTGCCCGCAAATCCGGCCGCAGGACGCCGGACCGCTGGCGGTTCTGCCAGTTGAACGGCCTGCCGGCCATATTGAACTGGGCAGAGGACGGCATTCTGCAAGCGACGGCGCTGGAAATCCGGGAGGGCCGGATTTCCCGGATCTACGTGACCCGGAATCCGGACAAGACGCGGCATCTGGTCAATGCACTGGATTAAACGGACGGGAGGGGCCAACCCCTCTTGCCCCTGAAGGGGCAATTCACCCCGGGATATTTCCGGCCAGATGAAGATGGGATCCAGGACCCAAACGGGCGGCACTCCGCTGGGAGGCCGCCCTCTGATGTCTGATTGTGTCTGGCTTCAGACCAGGCCGGCGTAGGCCATGGCAGCATCAATTGCGGCCTTGGTGCTGTCTTCCAGCGTGGTCAGCGGCGAGCGGACCTCTTCGCTGCACATGCCCAGTTTCGACAGACCGTATTTCGCACCAGCCAGGCCCGGCTCGATAAAGATCGCCTCATGCAGCGGCATCAGCTTGTCCTGATAGGCCAGCGCCGATGCGTAGTCGCCTGTCAATGTTGCAGCCTGGAATTCGGCGCAAAGCTTCGGCGCCACATTGGCAGTGACCGAAATGCAGCCCACCCCGCCATGAGCGTTAAAGCCCAGCGCGGTGGCGTCTTCGCCGGACAGTTGCACGAAATCCGCACCGCAAGAGGCGCGCTGCTGGCTGACGCGGGCAATATCGCCGGTTGCATCCTTCACCCCCACAATGCGCGGCAGTTTAGCCAGCTCGCCCATAGTGGCCGGGGTCATGTCGACGATCGAACGGCCCGGAATGTTGTAGATGATGATCGGCAGATCCGCGCAGTCATGGGCTGCGGTAAAATGCTGCAGCATGCCGCGCTGAGTCGGCTTGTTGTAATAGGGGGTCACAACAAGCGCGGCATCGGCGCCGACCTTCTTGGCGAATTCAACGAATCGAATCATCTCGACGGTGTTGTTGGAGCCTGCACCGGCAATCACCGGCACCCGGCCTGCCGCCGCCTTGACCACTTCCTCGATGACCAGCTCATGCTCGTCATGGGTCAGCGTCGGGCTTTCGCCCGTGGTGCCGACGGGCACCAGACCGGTTGAGCCTTCGGCAATATTCCATTCCACCAAGCGTTTGAGCGCATCCAGATCCAGCTCGCCGTTCGAAAACGGGGTGACGAGTGCTGGCATAGAGCCTTTGAACATGGGCACGCTCCCTTTGCTGCAGGTGCAGGCGGCAATCCGCCGCCGTCAAGATATAGAATGCCGGGGATTTGAGTTGATACCGGCACGCCAATGAGTAACGTTCAAGCCTCTATCCCCGGACCGCTGGAAAATGCAAGAGATGACACGCATCCTGGCCCTTATTCTGCTTATCTCGGCGGCCCTGTCCGGGGCGCCGGCCTTGGCGCGCGACCTCGGGACAGCGCTGGATCTGATGCGGGCAGAGAAATGGGATCAGGCCGCCCGCGAAGCCGGGCAGCGGCACAGCACCGCCCGCGATATCATCGAGTGGCACCGGCTGCGGGCCGGGCTGGGGTCTGCCCGCGACGTGATGGCGTTTCTGGAGCGGCGGCAGGATTGGCCGGGTCTGGCCTATCTGCGGCGCCAGAACGAGGATGCCATTGCAGGCACCGGCCGCGAAACCATTCTGGCCTTTTACGCGGATGAACGCCCGCAGACCGCCGAGGGGGCGCTGAGCCTGGGCAAGGCGCTGATTGCCGCCGGGCGGCGCGGTGACGGCGAAGCGGAGATCGTGCTGGCCTGGCGCACCAAGGCAATGGGCAGCGCCATTCAAAAGGCGTTCCTGCGCGATTTCGCCAAGCTGCTGAAACCGCATCATACGGCGCGGCTGGACCGGCTTTTGTGGGAGGATCATCTGGTCAGCTCCAAGCGAATGCTGCCGCTGGTGCCCGAGGGCGAGCGCAAGCTGGCGGAGGCGCGCGTCGCCCTGCAGGAACGCGCGCCCGGAGTGGATGCCAAAATCGAAGCGGTTCCGGACCGGCTGAAAGGATCAGCCGGGCTTGCTTATGACCGGTTTGCCTGGCGCGACCGCAAGCGGTTGCAGGATGGCGCCATTCAGATGCTGATGGAGCGCAGCACCAGCGCCGAAAAACTGGGCGAACCGGCGAAATGGCTGCGCCGCCGCCGCGATTTGGCACGGCAAGTGATGCGGGACAAAGATTACGAGCGCGCCTATCAACTGGCCGCCTATCATTTCTCCTCGCCTGAAGACGGTTATGGCTATTCCGACTGCGAATGGCTGGCCGGTTACATCGCCCTGCAAAAGTTGCACGATCCGGAGCTGGCCGCGGTGCATTTTCAGCGTTTTCTGGCCTCAGTCGAGACCCCGATCTCGATCGGCCGCGGCGGCTATTGGCTGGGCCGCGCCTATGCGGCAATGGGCCAGCCGGACAAGGCCCATGAGGCCTATGCCAAGGGCGCGGAATACCAGACGTCCTTCTATGGGCTGCTGGCTGCCGAACAACTGGGCCGGCCGTTTGATCCGGCGCTGGTGAAACCCGCGGACCTGCCGGACTGGCGCCAGGCCGCCTTTGCCAAATCCTCGGTCACCGAGGCCGGGTTGCTGCTGCTCAAGGCCGGTGATCTGGCGCTGGCCGAACGGTTCCTGACCCACCTGGTTGAGACCCTGCCGCCGGTGCAGGCGCGCCAGCTGGGGCAGATGGCGGTGGAGCTGAACCAGCCGCATCTGGCAGTGATGATCTCCAAGCGCGCGGCCCGCGGCGGGGTGGAACTGGAGGGCGCCTATTATCCGCTGCACCCGGTTGCCAAGCGGCAGCTGCCGATGGCCGAGGAAATGACCCTGGCCATTGCCCGCCGCGAAAGCGAGTTTGATCCGGCAGTCATCAGCCATGCAGGCGCGCGCGGCCTGATGCAGGTGATGCCTGCCACAGCCAAGCTGGTCGCGACCGAACTGGGCATTCTGGCAGGCCACAAGACCTCACGCTTGACCGCCGAGTGGGATTACAATGCCAAGCTGGGGGCCAATTACCTCGCGGGGCTGGCCGGCAAATTCCGCGGCAATGTGGTGATGATGGCAGCGGGCTACAACGCCGGCCCGCACCGGCCCACGGCCTGGATGCAGCGCTATGGCGACCCGCGCGACGGCAGCCCGGATATCGTCGACTGGATCGAGCACATCCCCTTCAACGAGACCCGCAACTACGTGATGCGGGTCACCGAGAGCCTGCCGGTCTACCGGGCGCGGCTGGGCAAAGCACCACTGCCTGTTCCGTTCTCACAGGAGCTGCGCGGCTCAACTCTTCACGCGTTCGCGCCATAGGGTGAACAGACCCGCCGCGATGATGATGCCGGCGCCAATGGCGACATTGGTGCGGATCACCTCGCCGAACACTGCCATGCCCAGCATCGCCGCCCAGATCAGGTGGAAGTAAGCAAAGGGCTGCACGGCGCTGGCCTCGGCCATCTCGTAGCATTTGATCAGCAGCCAGTGGCCAGTCACGCCGGAAACGCACAACAGCGCCATCCAGAACCAGTCGGTCTGGCTCATCGGTTCCCAGTACCAGATGCCGATGGCGGTCATGAAGACCATGCCGGCAACCCCGGTCCAGAAGAAACTGGTCGCCGTGCTGTCCTGGCGCGCCGCATAGCGGGTAACCAGCCCGTAGACGGCAAACATCAGCGCCGAGACAAATGGGATGATTGCCGCGGGGTTGAACACCCCCATGCCCGGCTGCAGGATGATCAGCACGCCGATCAGCCCAACGCCAATCGCCGCCCAGCGCCGCCAGCCGACGCTTTCGCCCAGCACCGGCCCGCTGAGGGCCGCCACCAGCAGCGGATAACAGATGAAGACTGCCTGGCTCTCAATCAGGCCAAGAACGGTGAAGCCGTAAACCGCCACGCAGATTTCACCAACCAGCAGCACGCCGCGGAAGATCTGCAGCCACAGCTGATCGGTGCGGGCAGCCGCGCGGATCCCGCCCGGCGCCCGCGCCGCCAGAAACATCACAAAGGCGGCAAAGAACCAGTAGCGCACCATCACAACCATGTAGGTGTTGTAGGTGCCTGCCAGATGGCGCGAGATGCCATCCTGCAAGGCAAAGACGACTGTGGCCCCAACCATCAGCAGAATGCCCAGCGGCACATTGTTGGTCTGAACCCGGACCGGGGCCGCCTGAGTCATGGTTTCACTGCCTTTGTCATATGCCGCTTGCGCCCGTAGCCGGGGATGCGGGTTACTTCAAATCCTGCCGCCTCCAGCCCGCGGCGCACAAAACCCGCCGCCGTGTAAGTCGCCGCCGAGCCGTCCGGCGCGGTATGCGCCGCAACCTCGCCCATCAGCGCCTCTTCCCACAATTCAGGGTTCTTAGCGGGAGAGAACCCGTCCAGAAACCAGGCATCCGCCTGCCCTGTCCACTCCGGCAGCGACACGCGCGCGTCGCCGGTAATCACCTCCAGCTGCAGGCTGCCCAGATCACAGCTGCCAGTGCCTTGCCATTTCTCCAGAAACCGTTCTGCCCAAGGGGCCACCGCGGGGAAGGCCTCCAGCGCCTTGGCCATGTCGGCGGGCGCCATCGGAAAGGCCTCGAAACTGGTGAATTGCAATGGCCCTGCCTGCCCTGCCGCCTCCCAAGCGCGCCAGGCGGCCAGCATGTTCAACCCAGTGCCAAAGCCCAGCTCAGCAATCTGAAAACCCGGGGCAAAGCGTGCAGGCAGATCATTGCCGGCCAGAAACACATGCTCTGTCTCCGCCAATCCGTCCTGGATCGAGAAATAGGGATCATCGAACTGATCCGACACCGGCACAGTGCCATCGCGCCAGCTAAGGCGGGCCTGCTGGTCTGCCATGCTATAATCCCCTAAGTGGTTATCAGGAACGGCGCGACACTGGCGAAAGGATCCCCGAATGGCAATGGCAGATGTAACGGTGCACGGGGCTGGCATATTCGGCCTGTCCATCGCCTGGATCTGCGCGCGGCGCGGCGCGCAGGTGCAGGTCGCGGACCCGTTTGGCGCAGGCGCCGGTTCCAGCGGCGGGCTGGTCGGCGCGCTCGCCCCGCATGTGCCGGAAAACTGGAACCCCAAGAAACAATTCCAGCTCGAAAGCCTGCTGATGGCCGGAAGTTTCTGGGCCGAGGTCGAGGCCACCGGCGGGGTCTCTCCTGGTTACGGTCGTACAGGACGGCTGCAGCCCATCAATGATGCGCGCGCGCTGGAGCTTGCCCGCCAGCGCGAAGCGACCGCCCGCGATCTGTGGAAGGGCGCTGCTGAATGGACCGTCTGCAAGGCGGACAGCCTCGGCCCCTGGGTGCCGCCCAGTGCGACGGGCTATGTCATCCACGACACCCTCAGCGCCCGGATGCACCCCCGCCGCGCTTGTGCGTCACTGGTCTCTGCCCTGGCTGTGATGGGGGTCGAGGTGCAGCCGGAGGCCGCCGATCAGGGCAAGGTGGTCCATGCCAAAGGCTACGCGGGCCTATTGGAATTGAACGAGGCGTTCGGCAAGACTGTGGGCGGCGGCGTCAAGGGCCAGGCGGCACTCCTGCGCTTTCACGAGGGCGCGGTGCCGCAGCTTTTTGCCGACAGCCTGCATATCATTCCGCACGCAGACGGCACCCTGGCCATCGGCTCCACCAGCGAGCGCGAATTCGAAGACGGCAAGAGCACAGACGAACAGCTTGACGATATCGTCGACCGCGCCCGCACCGCGGTGCCGGTGCTGCACGGGGCCGAGGTGATCGAACGCTGGGCCGGCGTGCGCCCCCGCGCCAAGTCCCGCGCCCCGATGCTCGGCGCCTGGCCCGGCCGCGCTGGCCACTACATCGCAAATGGCGGTTTCAAGATCGGCTTCGGAATGGCCCCCAAGGCCGCGCATGTGATGGCTGGCCTGCTGCTGGAGGACAAAGACACGATCCCGCAAGGTTTCCGCGTGGAAGACAATCTCTGAACCGCCCGCACTTCCGCCATTTGACGGGTCAAGGGCGGCGCCTGCCGCCGCGCGGCACGCGCGGTTCACCCTTGAGGCGGCAAATGGCACCCAACAATTGACGTGGCGCCTTGAGGGGCAGCACTGCCCCTCAAGCGCTTCTCCGCGGAAAAACGCCGCGCAGCGGCGCCACGCCCAAGCCCCTAATCTGCCTTCTTAGGGCAGCTTGGGGCGCGGGAGCCCCCGCTTCAGCCTTTGGGAGCCGCCACTGCGCTCATGCACAGCCGCCCATCCGGCCCGCGTACCCACAGGTCCAGGCCCTTGCGGCACAGCACCGCGCTTTCAAAATGCATCAGCGGCGAGGATGCCCGGAAAGAGAACTCCGCCAGCGGCCCCATCAGTTCCTCCGCCAGCAGCATCAGATGCTGTGCCAGCAGCGGGCCATGCACCACCAGGCCCTCGTAGCCTTCCACAGCGCGGGCATAGTCCAAATCGTAATGGATCCGGTGCCCGTTGAAGGTCAGCGCCGAGTACCGGAACAGCAGGGTCGAGCTGAAGGACACGTCCCGCGTTTCCGTCTCATCAGTTCGCGCCACTGGCGGCACCGGTTTCGGCGCGGCTGGGTCCGGGTCTTCGCGATAGACCAGGTCATGCCACTCGGAGAGGCAGAGCCTCCCATCCTGCCGCAGCTCATGGCGCAGCGTCACCAGCCCCAAAGACCCGGTGCGGCCCGCCTTCTGCTCGACCTTTTCCAGTACCGAGATCTTCTCCGCCGGACTTCCGGCCCGCAAGGGATACTCAAACCGCAGCCGCCCGCCAGCCCACATCCGCCGCGGCAGGCCCATGTCCGGGATCAGCCCGGCACCGCCCACCTTAGGGTGGCCATCACGGCCCAGGCCATCCGGCGGCAGCGGTGTCCAGAAATAGAGCTGATGAAAAAACGGCGGCAGCACACTGCCCGTCCCGATATCCTGTTTGTACCCAAGTGCCGCCTGAAAGGCAGCCGCCCGGGCCGGGTCCATCAAGTCAGTGAACTTCTGCGCGGGTGCAACGGTGCCGGTTTCAGCATTCATACTGGCACCTTACCCCTGCCCGTTGGCAAAACAAGATCAGCGGTTCAGTTCGGCGCGCAATTTCAGCATCAGTTTGGCAAGCGTCGCCTCGTAGTGATCGCTGGTCAGACGGCCGGTCTCATCAAACTCCTTGCTGGATCCCGCCAGATGCACCCCCGGCCCAATGAGCACCCGCGGCTGAAACGGCACCAGAAAACCGCGCAGAAGCGCCTGCGCCAGCTCGCCCCCGGCCCGCCCCGCAGCCGCCGACATCACCGCCACCGGCTTTTCCGCCCAAGGGTTGCCCTCAGTGCGGCTCACCCAATCGAGCGCGTTTTTCAGCACACCCGACGGCCCCTTGTTGTACTCCGGCGTCGAGATCGCCACCGCATCCGCTGCCGCGATCTGATCCGCCAGCAGCTGCACAGCAGGCGGGATGCCGTCCGCCGCCTCGGCGTCGCCGTCATACAGCGGCAAGTGCAGATCCGCCTCGACCACGGTCGCAGGCCCGAATACCCGCGCAGCTTCGGCCAGCAGTTTGCGGTTGGTGGCCTCGCGGCGCAGGGAGCCGGAAAGGGTCAGCAAGACAGGGTCAGCCATGGGATTTCCTCTTTGTTCGCGTCTCTGTTGCACCTATCATGCAGGAGGCAGGCCTCGCGAAGAAACAGCAATCGCCGCGCAGGCCATGTGCAGCGTTACGTAAACCAGTGCCCCCTGAAACGAAAACAGCCCGCCCCAGGGAAGGGGCAGGCTGCAAAAGATGCTGACAGATCCCGTATCAGGCAGCCTGCGGGATCACCACCACCTCGACGCGGCGGTTGCGGGCTTTGCCGTCTGCCGTCAAGTTCGAGGCCACCGGCTGCTCCTCACCGCGGCCGATGATGCGCATGCGGTGGTAGGGCACACCGCCGGCCTGGATCTGGCTGGCCACCGCATTGGCCCGGCGCTCGGACAGGCCCTGATTATACCCGGCATCGCCATCGCTGTCGGTATGGCCGATCACCTGGATAGTGCTGTTGGGATAGCGCACCAGACTGTCGGCCACCCGGCGCAGGTCGCCCTGCACAGCCGGCGCCACTGCGGCGCTGTCGGTGGCGAAGGTCAGATCGTTCGGGAAGGACAGGATCAGCCGGTCGCCGGTGTTGACGATGGTGATGTCGTCATTGGCCAGGGTCTGGCGCAGCTCACGCTCCTGCGCGTCCAACTGGTTGCCGATCACACCGCCGGCGGTGGCCCCGACCAGCGCGCCGGTCACAGCCCCCAGACCGCGGTCCGAATCATTGGCAATGGCGCCGACGCCGGCACCGATAATGCCGCCCAGTACCGCACCTTTTTGGGTGTTGCTTCCTGGCGTGCCAACGGTTGCCGGATCGGTGCAGGCGCCCAGGCCCAGTGCTGCGGCAACAATACCTGCCGTGGTGAGTTTCATCTGCATCATCAAATTGCCTTCTGTTTTCTCAAACCCGGACAACGTCCGGCGTTCCGCACGAATATCGGGGTGCCGCGCCGCCATCTCAAGGCAGGATCCTCTGACATGGGCGAAATACCGCGCAAAATCCGCCTAAACTCCTCTTAAGGCGCAAAGGCGAAGTCCCAGCCTTCCTGCTCCATCCACAATTTGCGCAGGGCGCCGGCTTCGGGGACAAACCCGCCCTCCAGCATCTCTGCCGCGAACATCCGGTCGGTGCGGAAATGGCGGAATCCGCCGCGCAGCTCGCACCAGGCGGCCAGCATTGTGCATTCGATATGATAGATCAGCGCCAGGGGGCGCAGGGTGCGGCAGGTCTCGCCGCTTTCGGGGCTGGCATAGGTGATCCGCAGCTTGCGGCTGTCCCGCACTGCTTGACGCAACAGCGCCTTGGACACACAGCCCTGATCCGGATCATCCAACGGCGCCCCCCAAGGGGCCACCTGCAGCCAGTCGGCCGAGTCATGCACGCAGCAAATCTTGTGGCTCACCCGTTCTGCGGCCTTTTGCAAGGCGCCATCACCCGTGCGCATCAGCATTGCCAGGCCGACATGCAGCGCCTCCAGCTCCTCCTCGTCAAAATTCAACGGCGGCAGATCATAGCCCTTGCGCAGGATGTAACCGATCCCGGCCTCCCCTTCGACCGGCGTGCGCATCGCCTGCAAGGCAGAGATATCACGGTAGATGGTGCGTTTGGAAACCTCCAGCTTCTCTGCCAAGTCCTCGGCCCGCACCGGGGCTGCGGCGGATCGCAGGATCTGGATGATTTCAAATAAGCGGCCGGTACGCGGCATGGGCAGGCTCCAGTGACAGTCTGCTGACACCCTAGCACAATCCGCTGACAACAGCCTGTCAGCAGTGGTCTGGTTATCTGAACCTCCGAGAAGGAGACACACCATGCTGACTTATGAATGGATTTCCATGATCACCCTGGGCAAGGACCGCTGGGACACGCAGCACCATCTGCCGAAACCTTATGAGACGGAACGCGAAGCTGCCCGCCTGCGCCACGAAGCCCGGATAATGGCCAAACCGTCAGGCCTCGGCCTGCTGCAGCGCCTGTTCAGCCGGCAGCGCGCATATCATCTGCCGCAGCCTCCTCGTCCCGTGCCGCCTCATAAGCAAGCATCGCGCGCTTGACCGGCAGGCCCCAGTGATAGCCGCCCAGCGCTCCGGATTTGCGCAAGGCCCGATGACAGGGGATCAGCCAGCTGACCGGGTTGCGCCCGACGGCTGTTCCCACCGCGCGCACTGCTTTGGGCGCGCCGATTGACTGGGCCAGCTCGGAATAGGTGGTGACATGGCCGGATGGGATGCGCAGCAGCGCCTCCCAGACCTTGATCTGCAAGGGGGCGCCGATCATGTGCAGCGCGGTTTCGCCCTTTTGGGCAAAGGCCGCCTCCGCCAGCGGCCGCAGGGCTGTGGGATCCTCGATGAACTCCGCCTGCGGCCACCGCGCGCGCATGTCCGCCATGGCCGGCTCCGCCCCGGTTTCGGCGGCGAAGCCCAGCCCGCAGATGCCCTTTTCGGTGCCCATCACCAGCGCCAGGCCAAACGGGCTGTCAAACCAGCCCCAGAAGATTCGCAACCCATCGCCCTTGCGGGCATACTCACCGGGGCTCATCGCCTCCCATCGCAGGAACAGGTCATGCAGCCGGCCTGAACCCGACAGCCCCACCGCGTGCGAGGCCTCCAGCGTGGTGAACCGCTCGCGCAGCAGCGCCTTGGCATGGCCCAGCCGCAGATATTGCTGGTAGCGTTTGGGCGAAACCCCGACCCAGGACGAGAACAGCCGCTGGAAATGCGCCGGGCTCATATCCATACGGTCGGCCAGCTGCTCCAGCGTCAAATCCTCGCCGCCATCGTCGATCAGCTCAATCGCCCGGCGCATGACGCCGTAATGATAGGTGTTTTCCCGTGTTTCGATATTCATCGGCCCAACCTGTTCTGACTTGCGGATCAAAGTAATACGCCAGCGCTTGCCAATCGACCCGGAACTTGCGAATTCCCCTGACCCGCGCGATAGCTTGGGAAAGGGAGACCGCGCGATGATCATAGCAGTGCTGGACGGGGCCGGAAATCTCCTGCGCGATGATGCGCCAGACGCTGTCTTTCCCTGGTGGAGTTTTACCAAGCCGGTGATTGCCGCACTTGTGCTGCGCACGGCTGAGGACGGTCTGCTGGACCTTGATACCGCTTTGGCTGGCTGGCCCTTTACCTCGCGCCAGTTGCTGCAGCACCGCGCAGGGCTGCGCGATTATGGCCCGCTGCCCGCCTACAAAGCCGCAGTTGCCGCCCGCGAGACACCTTGGCCCGCCAGCCGGCTGCTGGCAGAGGCGCACGCCAGCGACCTCGTCTATCCGCCCGGTCAGGGCTGGCTCTACTCCAACATCGGATACCTGCTGCTTCGGCGGGAGCTGGAGCGGCTGCATGGCTGCGATCTGGCGCACCTCATGCAGCGCGATATCCTGCAGCCGCTGGGGCTTGGCGCCCGGCTGGCCGGAACGCGTGAGGATTTTGAAGGCCTTCATTGGGATGCAAGGGGCTATCACCCGGGCTGGGTGTATCATGGCAGCCTGATGGGAACCGCCGCGGATGCCGTGCGGTTGCTGCACGCGCTGCTGGAAGGGCCCCTGCTTTGCCCTTCCTCCCGCGGCATGATGCTGGATCAGCAGATGCGGAACGGCCCGATCCCGGGCCGGGTCTGGAGCGAAACCGGCTATGGGCTTGGCCTGATGATTGGCACCGCCGGGGACGCAGGCCGGGTGGTCGGCCATTCCGGTTGCGGCCCCTTTTGCGCCAATCTGGCCGCCCGGTTTCCCGACCTGCCGGGCCGGCCCATCGCGGCTGCTTTCTGTGAAGGCGGCACTGAAGCTCCAGCCGAATTCGCGGCCGCAAACGCAGCATTAAAAGCCGCGCGTCTGCTCACTTAAATGCCGCCGCAAACCGCCCTGGCACCGCAATTTCAATTGCTCTTTAAGGTCTGACCTGTACATAAGCGCTGCCATGGCAAAGCAACTCGATTATCATACGCTCCGCGAGATCTTCACGCGGTTCCAGGCAGCTGAGCCCGAACCAAAGGGCGAGCTGGAGCATGTCAATGTCTACACGCTGGTGGTGGCGGTGGCGCTGTCGGCGCAGGCCACCGATGCCGGCGTGAACAAGGCAACCCGGGCGCTGTTCGAGATCGCCGACACCCCGCAGAAAATGCTGGATCTGGGCCTTGAAGGGCTGACCGAACATATCAAAACCATCGGCCTGTTCCGCCAGAAGGCCAAGAACGTGATCAAACTTAGCCAAATCCTGGTTGATGACTACGGCGGCGAGGTGCCCAATTCCCGCGCCGCATTGCAATCGCTGCCGGGGGTTGGCCGCAAGACCGCCAATGTGGTGCTGAACATGTGGTGGAAACAGCCCGCACAAGCAGTGGACACTCATATCTTCCGCGTCGGCAACCGCTCCGGCATTGCCCCGGGCAAAGACGTGGACGCCGTGGAACGCGCGGTGGAGGATAACATCCCGGCGGATTTCCAGCAGCACGCCCACCACTGGCTGATCCTGCACGGCCGCTACCACTGCAAGGCGCGCAAGCCGATGTGCGGCAACTGCCTGATCCGCGATCTGTGCATGTTCGAGGACAAAAACCTGTGATCGGCGGCGGCATCCGTTCTGGCAGTTTCGCGCCGGTGCCGGCCGGTGTTCTCCATCCGGCCTCCACCTTAGGCATGGCAGGCCAGGCTATTCATTCAGACAAGCACGCCGGACACGGACCCGGCGCAACTTCCCCCGAGGAGGGCAGTACATGACCAAAACCTATCAGCTCGTCGGTATCGGCAACGCCGTCGTCGATGTGATTGCACAATGCGAAGACAGCTTCCTGGCAGACCAGGGCATAGAAAAAGGCATCATGCAGCTGATCGAGCGCGAGCGCTGCGAAGATCTCTATGCCGCGATGGGGAACCGGGTGCTGACTCCGGGCGGCTCGGTCGCCAACACCATCGCAGGCGCCGGCGCGCTGGGGCTGCAGGCTGCCTTTATCGGCCGGGTGCGCGGCGATGCGCTGGGAAAATTCTACGCCGATGCGATGAACAATGAAGGCGTCGCCTTCGTGAACCCGCCGGTGGCGGATGGCGAACAGCCGACATCCCGGTCAATGATATTCGTGTCGCCCGACGGTGAACGCTCTATGAACACCTATCTGGGGATTTCTTCCGAGCTGAGCTCGGCAGATGTTCCCGAAGACGCCGCCGGCAAGGCAGAGATCATGTTCCTGGAGGGCTATCTGTTCGACAAGGAAAAGGGCAAGACGGCCTTCATGGAAGCGGCCCGCAAGTGCCGCGAGGGCGGCGGCCGGGTCGGTCTCTCGATTTCCGACCCATTCTGCGTTGAACGGCACCGGGACAGCTTTCTGAATCTGATCGGCAACGAACTGGATTTTGTGATCGGCAACCAGGACGAAATTTGCGCATTGTTTGAAACCGATGACCTAGAGGCCGCGATGGCCAAGACCGCCGCAATCTGCCCGCTGGTGGTCTGCACCCGGTCCAGCGACGGGGTGACCGTGCTGAATGACGGCGTGCGTATCGACGTTCCGGTCGAAGCCATTGTGCCTGTGGATGCCACCGGTGCGGGCGACCAGTTCGCCGCCGGCTTCCTGTTCGGCATGGCCACCGGCCGCAGCCTGGAAGTCTGCGCCCGGATGGGCTGCATCTGTGCAGGCGAAGTGATCCGCCATATCGGTCCGCGCCCGGAAACCAATGTGCTGCACCTGCTGGAAGAGGCCGGACTGGCCTGATTTCAGCGGCGTTCTCCCGCCCGTCGGACCAGCACCTGACGGTGCTGTCTCTCTCGTTGGGCGTGGCGCAGAGCGGCTTTGCCGATCTGCGCCACGCCCGCCCCGCCGTCCGCAGGACGCAAGGGCGCCAGCCCGCGCAGCCCCTCCCGCTTCAGTGCTTTGGAATCTTTGAGCTTCCTGACGTCAACTGTCCGCCGCCGCTTGGGCTTTGCTCAAGAGCGTTTTGAAGGTCTCGACCTCTTGCGTGTTCAGCCCCTCCAACAGCCGGGCCTGTGTCTGCACATGTGCAGTTACCGCCCGGTCAACCAGGGCAAGACCTTCCTCTGTCAAACCCACCAGAAAACTGCGGCTGTCCTCCGGGTTCACCTCGCGCTTGACCAGTCCGTCCGCTTCCAACCGGTCGATCCGGTTGGTCATCGTGCCCGAGGCCACCATAGTTGCCTTCAGCAAATCACCCGGCGACAGCACGTAAGGCGCGCCTGAGCGGCGCAGGGTGGCCAGCACGTCGAATTTGGCCGCATTCAGCCCGAACTCCGCAAAAGTCGCATGCATTCCGCGCTGATACGCCAGGTACAGCCGCGCCACCCGGCCAATCACGCCCATGGCCGTGACATCAAGGTCCGGCCGCTCCCGTTCCCATTGCTGGGTGATAAAATCCACATGGTCCATATCCCCGGTTTAAAAGATTGCATCTTGACGTCAAGATAAAATCCACTATCTCGACATCGAGATAAGGAGAGACACATGCCCACCCGGACCCTTTTGCTGACAGCGCTGGCCCCTGCCATCTGGGGCAGCAGCTATATCGTGACGACCTCTCTGCTGCCCGGCCATTCGCCGCTGGTGGTGGCCTTGCTGCGAGCGCTGCCTGCCGGGCTCTTGCTGCTTCTGCTGGTGCGCCAGCTGCCGCCGCTGAACTGGCTGCCGCGCCTAGCGGTGCTGGGGGCGCTGAATTTCTCGCTGTTCTGGGTGCTGCTGTTTGTGTCCGCCTACCGCCTGCCGGGCGGGGTTGCCGCCACGCTGGGTGCGGTGCAGCCGTTGATCGTGGTGTTTCTGTCCGCCCTGCTGCTGGGCAGTAAGATCCGCGCCGCCGCCGTTGCCGCTGCCTTGCTGAGCATCGCAGGCGTTGCCCTTTTGGTGCTGACCCCTGCGGCCGGACTCGACACATCGGGCGTGCTGGCCGGCCTTGGCGGAGCGCTGTCGATGGCTGGCGGTGTGGTTCTGAGCCGCAAATGGCAGCCGCCTGTGCCGCCGCTCACTTTCACTGCCTGGCAGCTGACCGCGGGCGGGCTGCTGCTGGTGCCGGTGACGCTGTGGATGGTGCCGGAGATCCCTGTTTTCACCGCGGCCAACATCGCCGGCCTCGCCTATATGAGCCTGATCGGCGGCGCGCTGACCTATATCCTGTGGTTCCGCGGCCTGGCCCGGATCGAACCGTCACAGGTGTCGCTGCTCGGAGTGCTTAGCCCCTTATCAGCAGTGGTCCTGGGCTGGCTGCTGCTGGCCGAAACCCTGACGCCCAATCAGATGCTGGGCGCCGTGCTGGCCCTGTTCAGCCTGTGGCTTGGCCAGTCCCGGCTGCGCCTGCGCGCCAAACGGCATGCAGCTCTGGCAGAGTAACCCAGGTCACCGCGGCATTGCAGGCGCGCACGCCTTGCCGCGGTGGCAGTCCAGGACCTGCCGCCGCACCTCAGACGTATCGGCAAACACAAACCCGCCGCAGGCATTGGCCCGGATCACCAGCTCCTGTCCGCGCTGTTCGGCAAAGAACATCTGGTCCGTCCCCGTAGCCATGCCGCCGCACCAGGGGCCAAGGCATTCCACCTCCAGCACTGCCTGCACGTTGATCCGTTTGGAGAAATACTTGCCGTCCAGCATCTTGCCCGACAGCTGCGCCGGGATGCGGGTCAGCGGTGCGGTGTCATTGGGGTTGTCCGCATGGGATTGCGGCAGCAGGCTTTCGTCGAACTGCAGCTCGCCCGCGATGATATTGTAGACGCTGTCCGACTTCGAGGCCTGCAGATAAGCGTCTGCGGGGCTCCAGGGAAGGCAGCTGAGAGCGACCGCAGGGGCCGCTGACAGTGCAGCCACGAAAACAGCGCATAAAGCACCGCCCGTTCCAGTAGCCGAGAACCCAAGCAAACCCATCTCACAAAAACTCCCTGAACTCAGCCACAACCCGCGCATAAACCTCGCGCTTGAAAGGCACGATCTTCTCCACCAGCTGCTCCACCGGCTGCCAGCACCAGGCCGAAAACTCCGGGTGGTCCGTCTCGATATTGACCTGATCATCGGTGCCGAGGAACCGCATCAGATACCACTTTTGCTCTTGTCCGCGGTACTTGCCGCCCCAGAACTTGGGCACCACATCCTGCGGCAGGTCATAGGGCAGCCAGCCATCGCTCTCGGCGATGGTCTCGACGAGCTCCGGGACCACCCCGGTTTCCTCCTCCAGCTCGCGCAAGGCCGCCGTGCGCGGATCCTCGCCCGCATCAATCCCGCCCTGCGGCATTTGCCAGGCGTCCTTGTAACGGTCCTTGCGCTGGCCGACGAACACCGCGCCTTCGGCATTGATCAGCATCACGCCAACGTTGGGACGGTAGGGCAGCTTGGCAATCTCTTCCGGCGTCATCCGGCTCTCCTCAGCATGGCTTTTACAACCTTAGACCGCTTGCCGCGGGGGCACGCAAGGGGGTGACGCGGCGTTTGCCCGTGACAAGGCCGCCTGCGCCCACGATCCTAGGCGCAACTGCCAGGGAGAGTTTCAAGATGACTGCGTACCCCAACATGCTTGCCCCGCTGGATCTGGGCTTTACCACGCTCAAGAACCGGGTGCTGATGGGTTCGATGCACACCGGGCTGGAGGAAACCGGCGACTGGAACCGGGTGGCAGAATTTTATGCCGCCCGCGCCCGCGGCGGCGTGGCGCTGATGGTCACCGGCGGGATCGGCCCGAACCTGGAAGGTTCAGTGCTGCCTGGCGCCTCGATGATGACAACAGCCAAGGATGTCGAGAACCACCGCGTGGTGACCGGCCGGGTGCATGAGGCAGGCGGGCGTATCGCCATGCAGATCCTGCACGCGGGCCGCTATGCCTATGGCCCGAAATGCGTCGGCCCCAGCCCGGTGAAATCGCCGATCTCTCCCTTTCCACCGAATGAGCTGGACGAGGACGGCATCGAAAAACAGATCACCGACATCGCCAACGCCGCCCGGCTGGCGCAGGACGCGGGCTATGACGGGGTCGAGATCATGGGATCCGAGGGCTATTTCCTCAATCAGTTCCTGGTGACCCGCACCAACAAGCGCACCGACCGCTGGGGCGGGTCGTATGAAAACCGGATGCGATTGCCCATCGAAGTGGTGCGCCGCACGCGTGAGGCTGTGGGCCGTGAATTCATCATCATCTACCGGCTGTCGATGATCGACCTGGTGCCCGAAGGCTCCACCCACGAGGAAGTCGTCCAGCTGGCGCAGGAGGTTGAAAAGGCCGGCGCCACCATCCTCAACACCGGCATCGGCTGGCACGAGGCACGCATTCCGACCATCGCCACCTCTGTTCCCCGCGCGGCCTTCGCCTGGGTCACCAAGAAGCTGATGGGCAAGGTCGGCATTCCAGTGATCACCTCCAACCGCATCAACACGCCGGACGTCGCCGAAGAGGTGCTGGCAACGGGTTGCGCCGACATGGTCTCGATGGCGCGCCCGATGTTGGCCGATGCGGATTTCGTCACCAAAGCCAAGGCCGGCCAGGCGGACCGCATCGCGCCTTGCATCGCCTGCAATCAGGCCTGCCTGGATCACACCTTCAGCGGCAAACTGACGTCCTGTCTGGTCAACCCGCGCGCCTGCCACGAGACCGAGCTGGTGATCGAACCCGCCGCAGCCGTGAAATCTGTGGCCATAGTGGGCGCCGGTCCTGCCGGCCTTGCCACTGCAGTCACCGCCGCCCAGCGCGGCCACCAGGTCACCCTGTTCGACAAGGCTGATGAGATCGGCGGCCAGCTCAACATGGCCAAGCAAGTGCCGGGCAAGGAGGAATTCTGGGGCCTGGTCGACTGGTACCGGGCTATGGTGGCCGATGAAGGCATCACGCTGGAGCTGGGCCGCGAAGTCTCGGCGGATGATCTGACCGGCTTTGACGAAGTGGTGATCGCCACCGGCGTCCTGCCGCGCGATCCCGAAATCCCAGGGCAGGACGGGGACAATGTCCTCAGCTATATCGACGTGCTGCGCCACAAGAAACCGGCTGGACAGCGGGTCGCAGTGATCGGTGCCGGCGGCATCGGCTTTGATGTTTCGGAATTCCTGCTGGAGGAGGGCCACAGCCCGGCCACCGATCTGCCCGCCTGGATGAAGGAATGGGGGGTCGCTGATCCTGGCGCGCACCGCGCCGGCCTTGCGCCTGAAGGACCGCAGCCCGCCGCCGCCGCGCGCCAAGTGACCTTGCTGCAGCGCAAGGCGGAACGCCACGGCAAACGGCTGGGCAAGACCACTGGCTGGATCCACCGCGCCACGCTCAAGATGAAGGACGTGGAGTTCCTGGGCGGCGTGAACTACGAGCGCATTGATGCGGACGGCCTGCATGTCTCCTTTGGCGACGCGCGGGAAAATCCCACCCTGGTTCCCGCGGACACTATTGTCCTTTGCGCCGGACAGGTCTCCGAACGGTCGCTTGCAGATGATTTGGCAGAGCACGGCATCACCGCCCATGTGATCGGCGGCGCTGACGTGGCCGCGGAACTGGACGCCAAGCGCGCCATTAACCAGGGCACGCGGCTGGCAGCGGAACTATAACAGCAGGCAAGGCTCTCCCGTCTGCGGTTCCAGGTCCTGACGGACCCGGCCAGCAGCTGGGCCCGGCGGCGCGGCGGATGGCACCGCGCATCGCGCGGTGCATGTTTCATGCTCCTAAGCCGGACGGGAGCCGCCCGCCAATGCGCCCCCGCCGTTGCAAACGGGCACGGCGGTGCATCTTCACCACCGGACAGCAGCTGACTGCCATCCGGTACGCCGCCTTTTTCCGCCCCCCAGCCGGTTCAGAGCTGCCGTCCGGCCATATTTCCGCGAAGCGGCCTCAATGGCAATTCAGTCTCCGGTCAACCATGCGCTGACAGGCTGTCCGCTGGTGCTTGCACCCGGTCCGCCATACCATAGTCCCGGATCACCCCGGCCACCCGCAGCCGGTAATCCGCAAAGACCCCGCTTCGCCCCCTGCCCTGCCCTGCCCTGCGCTGCCCGGTGCTCGGCAACTCACGCCAGAAAGACAACGACAGCAGCTTCTCCGGCGCGCTGAGGCTTTGGAACCGCTCAACCGAGACAAACCCGTCCACCTGGTCCAGTTGTTCCCTCAACGCGGCCGCGTCTGAAGATAGACCTCCTTTTGTCTCTCGGCGATCTCCACTTTGAATATCACGACGATCGTATTCCCTCCTCAGCCAACCCCATGCGGCGCCGAGGCCTGTTTCAGCCAGGTTCGGTCCTCGCGCAGCAGAAATCGCTCTTTCTGCGCAAACTCATAGTTTTCGCGCCCCAAAGGATCCACCGCCAGCCGGGCACGGTACGCTTCATAGGCGGCAAGGCTCTCCACATTGTAGATGCCATAAGCCAGTGTCGACGACCCTTCATGCGGCGCAAAATACCCGACCAGATCCGCTCCGCAGCGCGGAATCGCCTGCCCCCAATTTCGGGCGTAGCGTTCGAACTGCGCCTTTTTGGCAGGGTCGATGCGGTAACGGATGATACATGTCAGCATGAGAAGCCCTCAGTTTGTTCAGGATCTTCTGACTAGCCCGCACCCCGGCCTGGATGCTTCGGTGCAGACCGAAGTGTTACTCCACAGTTATGGTGATCAATTCTGAAACAATCGGCGTGGCATGCGGCACATGGCCTGCATCCCCCAGCACCAGCTGCAACGTATGGCACCCCGGCGACAGCTCCAGCATCACCTCGGTCTGGCCACCGCCGAAATGCAGATGATTTTCGTCCGATGGCAGGCCAAAGGCCAGCTCATCAGCGCCATCCTCCCCCTCGCCCAGCGGCGGGCGGTCGATCAGCAGGTGGTGATGGCCGGTGAACTCCTTCTCAACCCCCGATGGGGCCACCCCCATGCCCGACAGGCCAAATACCAGCGTCACCGGAGACGATACCGTCTCCCCATTCCGGATATTTGCAAAATAGACTTTAGCCTCTGGGTTCGAAGGGGTCTCTCCTCCGGCTCGAACCGGGGTCCCAACCAGGACTGCCAGGCAGGCAGACAGCGCAGCGGCAATCAGCAGTTTCATTTTCGGTCCTCCAGCAGAACACTCAGTCACCAATCTATAGCTAGCGGCAAGCCGCCCCCTGGCAATCCTGGCCCGCTGCCGTGAACAGATGCAAAAACGGCAGAGCCGCCCAAAGCAGCCGCGTTTTTCCTATTCCACTTGTTTGCCGGCACCGGCAAGCCCAACGGCACCACCGGCGGATAAGAATGGTTTTTGGCCAAGGGCACGGCGCGTTTGTCCAGCTTCAGCAGTTGACGCGGCCAAAACGATTGCAAGAGCCCCAAAAAACGGGCGATGGCAACAGGAACGCTTTTTGGAAGTGCGACGGTGAGCTACCATCGGAGTTTGACTTGAACTCTTCCATTGCGGGGAATTATGCCCAAGACCTGTCCCACACCGGAATTGGTGATCTTCGACTGCGACGGCGTGCTGGTGGACAGTGAACCGGCCTCGAACCAGGCAATGGCAGACAACCTCGCGCGCCACGGGCTGGTGCTGACGGTGGAGCAGTCGATGGCGCATTTCGTTGGCGGCACCATGGCGGGCGTGATGGCAAAGGCACGCAGCCTGGGCGCGGACCTGCCGGAAGACTGGATCGCGGAAATCTATGCCGAGACCTATGCCCGGCTGGAACAGGGCGTGCCGCTCACACCGGGCATTCCTGATCTGCTGGCACGGCTCGACGCACATCGCATCCCGGTCTGCGTGGCCTCCAACGGCAGCGAGGAAAAGATGCGCATCACTTTAGGCCAGAACGGGCTGTGGGACAGGTTCCACCCGCAGGCAATGTTCTCAGCCCATTCCTTGGGCGTGGCCAAGCCGGAACCGGGATTGTTCCTGGCCGCCGCCAGTCATTTCGGCGTGCAGGCGCGCGATTGCCTGGTGATCGAGGACAGCAGCAGCGGTGTCATCGCCGCGGTGCGGGCCGGCATGCGCTGCTTGGGATTTGCCCCGCATGGCAGCGGCAACAGGCTCGCCGCGCTGGGAGCGGAAGTATTCAGCGATATGGCAGAGGTTCCGGCTCTTTTGTCGATCTAACTCGTTTGTGCTATTGTCGCGCGCATGGAGCAGACATTGCACTCCCCGTTTCCGGCACCGATGGCAGCGGCTGAAGACAGAACAAAGCCGAAACCGAAACCGCTGCTGGCACCGCTGTTCATACAGGACGCGGTCACCCCCTGGGCAGGCAGCACCATGCTGCTGGCCCTGTGGCGGCAGCAAGAAGCCGAAGACCGGGAGGGTTAGTCCCAAAGCCCGCCGGTCTTCGGCTTCTTGCTGGTTGAAAATACCCCGGGGGTGCGGGGGCCGGCCCCCGCTGCCGTTCTGACAGATGACCCGCAGGTCGGGTGGGATTACCCGTAGGTCGGGTGGAATTTCCCGGCCGGCGACAGGGTGAAAATATCGGCCCCGTCTGCAGTGACCCCGATCGAATGCTCGAACTGCGCCGACAGCGACTTGTCGCGGGTGACGGCGGTCCACTCGTCGGCCAGGATCTTGGTCTCCGGGCGGCCCAGGTTGATCATCGGCTCAATGGTGAAGAACATGCCTTCCTCCAGCACCGGACCGGTTCCGGGGCGGCCATAGTGCAGCACGTTCGGCGGCGCGTGGAACACCTGGCCCAAACCGTGGCCGCAGAAATCGCGCACCACGCTCATCCGCTGGCTTTCGGCGTAAACCTGAATCGCATGGCCGATGTCGCCA
Source organism: Leisingera sp. F5 (assembly GCF_001593695.1). Lineage (NCBI taxonomy): Bacteria > Pseudomonadati > Pseudomonadota > Alphaproteobacteria > Rhodobacterales > Roseobacteraceae > Leisingera > Leisingera sp. F5. Next base: position 120,253 of record NZ_LUKH01000009.1, read on the forward strand.
AAGGTATTGCCAGGTTTCACCGCCTCAATGCCCACCATCAGCGAATCATGGGTGACCTGAATCAGCCGCTCGGCCTTGCGCGGCAGCTTACCGGCCACAAACATGCGCGACGTGTCGCCGAACCAGCCGTCGACAATCACAGTCACGTCAATGTTCAGGATGTCGCCATCCTTCAGCTTCTTGTCACCGGGGATGCCGTGGCAAACCACATGGTTCACCGAGATGCAGCTGGCGTGCTGATAACCCTTGTAGCCGATGGTGGCCGAGGTGGCGCCGGCATCCTCGACCATCCGGGTGATACGGCGGTCGATCTCGCCAGTGGTCTGGCCCGGAAACACATGCGCGGCAATCTCATCCAGAATACGCGCCGCCAAGGCACCCGCCTTGTGCATACCGGCAAAATCGCCGGCTTCATGAATGCGGATGCCGTCCTTGGTTGTGCGGCCGTCTTTCGATCTCATCAGGCGGAGCTCCATCGGGTGTTGTTGCGTAGCTATCTAAGGGGTCTTGGCCAAAAGGGCCAGAGGCAGCAGCGGCGGCATCCGGGAACTTTTCCCGCCGCTTCGCGTTGGGCCCGGGTAGACACAGCAGCACAAGCCAGGAGGACTGCAGCGGCATGAATGAAATCAATGACCTGATGAAGACCGAGATTTACGGTGGAAAGTCACTGGCCGATCTGGTGACGCTGGAATTTCTGGCGCAGGCCTTGGGCAACGTGCTGGCCGCAACTGTCATTCTTCTGGCGGGCTTCGTCGCCGCGCGTTGGGTCAAGCGGCGGATCGTGGCACTGGGCGATGCCCACGCCAAACTCGACGTGACCCTGTTTCACTTCCTCGGCAATCTTGCGCGCTATGTCATCCTCGCCTTTGCGGTGCTGTTTGTTCTGAATACGTTTGGCGTCAAGACCACCTCGATTGTGGCGGCCATCGGTGCCGCCGGCCTGGCGATCGGCCTGGCCATGCAGGGGGCGCTGTCGAATGTGGCTGCGGGCGTGATGATCATCCTGTTCCGCCCCTTCAAGCTGGGTGATTTCATCGATGTGAACGGCGAAATGGGCACGGTGCATGAGATGACCCTGAACAATACTGTCATCGCCAGCCTCAGCAATCTGAAGGTGATCATCCCCAACTCCGAGGTCTGGGGCAACACCATCACCAATTACTCCGCCTTCGACACCCGCCGGGCAGAGTGGACTTTTGGTGTCGGCTATGGCGCCAATCTGGCCACTGCGGAACAGGTGATCCGCGACACAATCATGGCCGACAGCCGCTCGCACTGCGATCCGGAACCCTTCATTCAGGTTAATGCGCTGAACAGCAGTTCGGTGGATTTTCTGGTGCGTGTCTGGGTCGATGCGGCCGAGTACTTTCAGTATCAGGCTGACATGAAGCGCAAGGTCAAAGAAGCACTGGATGCGGCCGGGGTCGATATTCCCTTCCCGACCCGGACACTGGTTCACGCCGAACCTGCCGGCCAGGAAGACGAGGCCAGCAAGGCCGCCTGACAAAGAGGCCGGCGTTGCTAGTGTACAGCGGCAATTGGTGCGCCGGCCTCGACCCCCTGCGGCGTGATCCTGGTGCCCAGCACCAGCCGCTCTACCCCTGCGGCCCGGGCACTGGCAAAGGCGGCTGCATAGGCCGGGTCGATATCCGCAGCCAGCTGAAACCGGCCGCAGTCGGTGCGCTGCACCAGATACAGCATCACCGCGCGGTGACCCTGGGCCACCATGTTCGACAGTTCGCCAAGGTGTTTGGTGCCGCGGGCGGTGACACTGTCTGGGAATTCCGCCAGGCCCGGTTCGCGCGACAGCGTCACGCTTTTCACTTCGACATAGCAATCAGGCAACCCGTCCTGCTGCAGCAGAAAATCAATGCGGCTTTTCTCGCCGTATTTCACCTCGGGCCGCACGGTTTTGTAGGCAGCCAGTTCGCTGATTTCTCCGGCTTCCAGCGCCGCCCGCAGCGCGCGGTTCGGCACCGAGGTATCGACGCCGGTGAAATGGCCGTTTGCGTGCTCGACCAGCCGCCAGCCGTATTTCAGCTTTTTCTTCGGATCATCGTTCGGCTCCAGCCAGATCTTCATGCCCGGCTCTGCCAGCCCCATCATGCTGCCGGGATTGGCGCAATGGGCGGTAACCTCGCGCCCGTCCTCCAGCCGGCAATCGGCAAGGAAACGTTTGTAGCGGCGGATCAGCACGGCGGGGATCAGAGGGGTTTCAAAGCGCATGGGCTTAGGCCTATATCTGCCGGGGTGAGGTATCAAGGGAGGAAGATCATGGCCAATCCAACGGCTGCCATGCTGGTCATCGGGGATGAAATCCTGTCGGGCCGCACCCGCGATGCCAATATGCATTACCTGGCAGGAGAGCTCGCCAAACACGGCATCGACCTGCTCGAAGTGCGCATCGTCAGCGATAATGAAGCTGCGATCATTGCCGCTGTTCAGGCGCTCGCTGCAGGGTACGGCCATGTGTTCACCAGCGGCGGCATCGGGCCGACCCATGACGATATCACGGCCGATTGCATCGCCAAGGCGTTCGGCGCGCATCTGGACGTGCGCGGCGACGCCCGCGCGATCCTGCAGGCGCATTATGACACTCAAGGGTTGGAATTGAATGAGGCCCGCCTGCGGATGGCACGCATTCCGGCGGGCGCCGCACTGATCGATAATCCGGTCTCGGCGGCACCCGGGTTCACTCTTGGCAATGTGCATGTGATGGCCGGTGTGCCGCTGATCTTTCAGGCGATGGTGGCCAGTGTGATGCCGACCCTGACCGGCGGCCAGCCGATGCTGTCCCAGACCCTGCGGGTGCTGCGCGGCGAGGGCGAGATTGCCGGACCGCTGCGCACGCTGGCCGAAGCCTATGAGGATCTGTCAGTCGGCTGCTACCCGTTTCAGAAAGATGGCGCATTTGGCGCCAATATCGTGATCCGCGGCACCGATGGCGCACGCATTGATGCGGCGATGACAGAATTGGCAAAGGAGCTGGAGCAGTGACCACCGATCCCCGTTACTACGCTGTGACCGAAGCGACATGGCCGCCTGCCTCCACCCGCAGCCTGGGACCTGTGACCTTGCGCGATGGCCAAGGCGGCGGCAGCCGGGTGTCGGCGGCGACGGTGCAAGGAACGGCCTCGGATGCGGAAATTGCCGCGGCTGAGGACGCAATGCGCGCCATCGGCCAGGACTGCCTGTTCGTGATCCGCGACGGCGAGACGGATCTGGACGCACAGCTGGCTGCACGCGGTTATGCGGTCAAAGACCCAGTAAACCTGTGGACTTGCCCGGCCGCGCAGTTGACGGACATTCCGGTGCCCCGCGTCACGGCCTTTTGCGTTTGGGAACCGCTGGCGATTCAGCGCGAGATCTGGGAGCAGGGCGGCATCGGGCCTGACCGCCTGGCGGTGATGCAGCGGGTTACAGGGCAAAAGACCGGGCTGCTGGCCCGCCACAAGGACAAACCGGCAGGCGCCGGGTTCGTGGCCATTCACAGCGGGGTGGCGATGGTCCATGCGCTGGAAATCCTGCCGCATCAGCGCCGCTGCGGCATGGGTGCCTGGATGATGCGCCAGGCGGCATTCTGGGCGCTGGAGAACGGCGCAACCGAGCTGGCGGTTCTTTGCACGAAACGTAACGAGGGCGCCAACGGGCTTTATGCTTCCCTCGGCATGAAATGCGCCGGACAGTACCACTACCGGATTTTACAGGAAGGCCATTGACCGATGCGTGACCAGACCCCGCCCACAGCCCTTGATCTGCCGATGGTGGACCCGCTGCCGCCGGAGACACAGAAGTATTTTGACATCTGCGTCGAGAAGCTGGGCTTTGTGCCCAACGTGCTCAAGGCCAATGCTTTTGACATCGAAAAGCTGAATGCCTTTACCGCCATGTACAACGACCTGATGCTGGCGGACAGCGGCCTCAGCAAGCTGGAGCGGGAGATGATCGCGGTGGTGGTCTCGGCAATCAACCGCTGTTTCTATTGCCTGGCGGCGCATGGCGCAGCAGTGCGGCAGCTGTCGGGCGATCCGGTTCTGGGCGAAATGCTGGTGATGAACTACCGGGTGGCGCCTTTGGAAACACGCCAGCGCGCAATGCTGGATTTTGCGGCCAAAATGACCACGGCCAGCGCGGAGATCGGCGAAGCGGACCGGCAGGGTCTGCGCGATGCAGGCTTCACTGACCGGGACATTTGGGACATCGCCAATGTTGCCGGCTTTTTCAACATGTCCAACCGTGTGGCCAGCGCCACCGCCATGGTTCCCAACCCGGAATACCACGGCCAGTGCCGCTAAGACGTTTCATGGGCACAGCCGCGGTGATGCTGCTACCGGCCTTGGCGGCGGCGGCTGAAGTGACCCTGCCAGCCGGCGCAACTGCTGTTTCGGAACGGGCCACGGCGCTTGGCGTCTACCAGCTGCCGATCGGGCCGGAAGCGGCGGACAAAGTCCCCTCGCGCCGGTTCGAAGGGCGGATTCTGCGCCGGACCTGGCGGGTGGAAGGGGACAGCACCGTGCTGCAAATCCTGGCACCCTTGCGGGATCAGCTGCAGGCTGCCGGCTATGAGGTGCTGCTGGACTGTACGGCGCGCGATTGCGGCGGCTTCGGCTTCCGCTTCGGGATTGAGGTGGTGCCGTCGCCGGACATGATGGTGGATATCTCCAGCTATCACTTCCTGTCCGCGGCCAAAGGAACCGAGGCAGTCTCGCTCCTGGTGTCACGCGCAGGCGGCGCGGCTTTTATGCAAATGATCACGGTGAATCCGCATGGATCGGCCGTAACCGCAACAGCCGCGCCCGCGGTGGTGAAACCTGACGCTGAGGCGCCCGGCACGGTGCGGCCGGTGGAACTGGCCAAAGTGCTGGAGGTGCGCGGCCACGCCGTTCTGACGGATCTGGTGTTTCAAAGCGGCTCCGCCCGGCTGCAGGACGGCGCCTATGCCAGCCTGCGTGAACTGGCGGATTATCTCGCCGCCAATCCGCAGTACCGGCTGCTGCTGGTCGGACATACTGACACGGTGGGCTCGCAGCAGCAGAACATCGGCATCTCCAAACGCCGCGCGCAATCGGTGAAGGACCGTTTGGTCAAGGGGCTGGGCGCGGATACGGCACGGGTCGAGGTCGCCGGCGCCGGTTTTCTGGCCCCGATTGCCAGCAATCTGACCCCGGAGGGCCGCGAAGCCAACCGGCGGGTGGAAGCGGTGCTGCTCGCCGAGTGAGACCCTGCAATAGAGGCGCATCGGAAAACTCCCGCCCCCGCAGGTGTCCTGGCGTTGCCAAGACCCCAACGGGCGTGGATCAATCTTTGATTGATCCGGGGCGGGGCGGGAGCCTTCCCGCTGTGTTTTTCCACGGACGGCAGAATGTTCGGCTCAAAAAAGCCCCCGCAATCGGTGCGGGGGCAGGTCTTCGAGGGATGTCTTGGTCCGGTTTCCGTAGAACCGGTTCAGGTTTTCCATTCCGACGGGTCGCGGTCGGCAAAGGCCTGCACCAGAAAATCAATAAAGGCCCGCACTTTAGGCTGGGTGAACTTGCCCGGCGGGTAGACCGCATAGATGCCCTGGGTTTCAACCGGCAGGCTGGGCATGACGTCCTCGACCAGCCCTTCTTCCAGCGCCTCCGCATAGAGATAGCTGGGCAGGTAGGCGATGCCGAGACCCGAGATCGCAGCGTTCAGCAGCGATTGCCCGTCATTCACCGACAGCCAGCCCGAGGTGCGCACTTGGCGTTTTTCGCCGGACGGCGCGGTGATCTTCCAGACGTTGCCGCTGGACTGGCTGGAGTAATGCAGCAGCTTGTGGGTATTCAATTCATCAATCTTCTGCGGGCGGCCGTATTTCTCCAGATAAGCGGGAGAGGCGATCATCCGCTTGGACGTCTCGGTTAGCTTGCGGGCACGCAGGGAGCTGTCTTCAAGCTCGCCGATCCGCACTGCCATGTCGAACCCTTCGGAAATCAGCTCCACATAACGGTTGTTCAGCACCATGTTGACGGTGATGTCCGGGAAATCCTGCAAGAAATCCGACAGCACCGGCGACAGGTGATTGACGCCAAAATCGGTGGCGACCGAAATCCTCAGCAGACCCGAGGGGGCAGATTGCATCGAGGTGACCAGCGCATCCGCTTCGCCTGCATCATTCAGCACCCGGCGGGCGCGGTCATAATAGGCCAGACCGATCTCGGTCGGGGATACCCGGCGGGTGGTGCGGTTCAACAGCCGCGCGCCAAGCCGGGTTTCCAGGCTCGAAACATGCTTGGAGACTGCGGATTTCGAGATCCCCATCTTGCGTGCCGCATCGGTGAAGCCGCCCTGGTCCACCACATTGGCAAAGGCCTCCATCTCGGTCAGTCGGTCCATATCCACCCATCCTCGTGTATCCGTGTTGCGCCCAGTGTTGCAGGTGAAATCGGGCAAGATCGGGGCAAGGGTGGGATAATTGCGAGGTTTCGCGGGGATCGTTTTCGCTGTGGAAACGGCAAGGACCTTGGCAATCCTGCCGTTAGCCCGCAGCCGCCCAGCACCAACGGACTGCGGCCCGCGCATAAAAACGGCACCGGATCGGCACCCGTGAACCGCGCAGAAAGCGAACAGTTTTCAGCTATCCGGGAAGGGCTTGCAGAAAGCTGCCTCAGGCGGTTTTCCACATGAGAGAAATATAGGTGTCGCCGTATTTTCGGCTGTCCTGCAGCGCGAATCCTTCCGGCGCTGCAACCGGTGCGTTTTCTTCCCAGACCACCAGAGCGTCTAGCGCCACCCAGCCGCCGGCCACAGCTGCGGCCAGGGCCTTTTCCCCCAGCCCCTTGCCATAGGGCGGATCAAGGAAGATCAGATCAAACGGAGCCGCCGGGTTCTGCCCCAGCTTCAGCGCATCGCGGCGGGTCAGTGTGCAGCGGTCTTCAGCCCGGCAAATGCCGATGTTCTTGCGGATCAAACCAGTGGAGACACGCCCGTCGTCCACAAAAACCGCCTCAGCAGCACCGCGTGACAGCGCCTCCAGCCCCAGCGCGCCGGTGCCTGCAAACAGGTCCAGAACCCGGGCGCAGGGAATGGCGCCGGTGTGCATCAGCACATTGAACAGGCTTTCGCGCACCCGGTCAGTGGTCGGGCGCAGATGGGCGCCCGCATCGCCCTTGCCCACCGCGGCCAAGGCACGGCCGCGGAAGTCTCCTGCGATGACCCTCACGCTTTCAGCAGCGGTTTCAGATCGGCAGCGGGGTCGGCGGCCACCGCTTTGTCCGCTGTCTTACCCATGTCGATCAGGCGCTTGCCCACCATATAGGCACGCGGGTCGTTCATCGCGTCCACTGCAACCAGCTGATCGCCCTTGTAATACCAGAACGACACCTGCCGGCCCTCGCCCTGGCGGGTGACCACATTGTCATAACCGGTGTTCAGGCCCGCAATCTGCAATTTGACGTCATACTGATCGGACCAGAACCAGGGCGTTGCGACGTAATCCTTGTCCGCCCCCAGCATGTTCTGCGCCACCACTTCTGCCTGATCAATGGCGTTCGGCACGCTTTCCAAGCGGATACGCTTGCCCTGAAACGGGAAAGAGGCGCAATCGCCTGCCGACCAGATCGCGGCATCCGAGGTGCGGCCCTTGGCATCCGCTTTGATGCCGTTGTCCAGCTCAAGCCCCGCCATTTCAGCCAATTGCGACGACGGGGTGATACCGACGCCGACCACCACAAAGTCCACATCAATGGCTTCGCCGCCGCTCAGCACCGCGCGGGTCACCTTGCCGTCCTCGCCCTCCAGCCGTTCCAGGCCGACGCCTTCACGGATGTCCACTCCGTGGGAGGAATGCAGGCTGCGGAAGAAATCCGAAGTTTCCGGCGCTGCAACCCGCTGCAGGATACGGTCGGCCATCTCGACAAGCGTCACTTGCACGCCGCGCTTGGCGCAGACCGCGGCTGCCTCCAGACCGATGTAGCCGCCGCCGACAATCAGCGCCCGCTTGCCCTCGGCCACATGCGGCGCCATCGCATCCACGTCGGTCAATCCGCGCACCACATAAACGCCATCCAGATCGCCGCCGATCGCAGCCGGCAGGCGGCGCGGGTCGGACCCGGTGGTCAGCGCCAGCTGGTCGTAGGGGATCACGTCATCGCCCAGGCTCACAGTCTTGGCTGCCGGATCTATCGCGGTCACCCGCTGGCCCAGCTTCAGGGTGATATTGTTGTCCGCATAGAAACTTTCAGGCCGCAGGAACAGCCGTTCCAGCTCCATCTCGCCCAGCAAATAGGCCTTGGACAGCGGCGGACGCTGATACGGCAGCGCCGCTTCAGCGCCGATCAGGGTAATCTCCCCGTCGAACCCGTCCTTGCGCAGCTTTGCCACCAGCGAGGATCCCGCCTGCCCGGCTCCAATCACGACGATGTGGGACATCTATGCTTGCCTCCCGCTATAGTTCCCGTCACGCTTTCAACGGACCCTATATACCCGGGGCCCCAAAACGCAATCATGAGAAAGAGGAACGTGCGATGATTTCTGTTGGAGACCAGCTGCCGGACGCGACACTGACGCTCATTGGAAACGACGGCCCCGAGCAGGTGCAGCTGTCAGACAAGCTGAAGGGGCGGAAAGTCGTGCTGTTCGCGGTTCCCGGCGCCTTTACCAGCACCTGCCATTCTGCGCATGTGCCCAGCTTCATCCGCACCAAGGATCAGTTTGCCGCCAAGGGTGTCGATGAAATCATCTGCCTGGCCGGCAATGACCCGTTTGTTATGAATATCTGGGGCGAAAACACCGGTGCGACCGAGGCCGGGATCACCATGCTGTCGGACGCCGAATGCTCCCTGACCGAAGCAATCGGCATGCGGCTGGATGTACCCTCAGCCGGTCTGATCGGCCGCTCGCTGCGCTATGCGATGCTGGTGGAGGACGGTGAAGTGAAAGTTCTCAACAAGGAAGAAAACCCCGGCCAGTGCGAACTTTCCGCAGGCGAGGGCTTGCTGGAGTCGATGGGCTGAAACCAGCCTTGGCGGCGGCTGTCTGCACCGGCAGCCGCCTCACAACCCCTTAATAAATGGTAAAGAATTAGGTCAGAATGCCTGCCAGAATGTTTCGCGCACGAAACATGTGGACAGCATTAATGACCTTTCCATCAGAGCGTCAAATTAAGCCTGCGGTTCGCCGAACAGCCCGTCCATCTTGCGCGCCAGCTTTGCGTCCAAAGCGCTGACCCCGTCCACATCATGGGTGGTGAGAACCACAGTCACCCGGTTGTAAACATTGCTCCACTCGGGGTGGTGGTTCCATTTTTCGGCCCAGATCGCGGCCCGGGTCATCCAGCCGAAGGCATCAGCAAAATTGCCGAACTTGAAGGTCTTGGTGATGGCATCCCGGCCCTCCACCATTTCCCAGCCTGTGGCAAACAGCGGCTCCAGCAGCGGGCCGCGGGTGGCATCGGACAGTTTTTCCGTCATTCTTGCTCCTCCACATGTGCTTTGCGGAACGGGCCGTAATCGGTCAGGATTTCAATCTCTTCCTCGGTGGCGGCCCGTTCAGCCTCGAGGTAGCGCTCAACGGCCCCGGCAAACCCGGGATCGCCGATCCAGTGCAAGCTGTGAGTCTCGCATGGCAGATAGCCGCGCGCCAGCTTATGTTCACCCTGCGCGCCGGCCTCGGCCCGGTCAAGCCCCAGGGCTATTGCCAGCTCTATGGCCTGATAATAGCACAGCTCGAAATGCAGGCAGGGATGGTGCTCAACACAGCCCCAATAGCGCCCGTAAAGCGTTTCGCGGCCTATGAAATTCAAGGCGCCCGCAACATAGCGCCCGTTGCGCTCCGCCAGAATCAGCGCCATGTCCTGCGCCATCGTTTCATGCACGGTATCGAAGAATTGCCGGGTCAGGTAAGGCGCGCCCCATTTGCGCGCGCCGGTGTCCTGATAGAATTCCCAGAAGGCATCCCAATGCTCAGGCTGCAGGCTGTGCCCCTGAAAGACCCGGATCTCGCCGCCAAAACACTGCGCCTGCATCCGCTCCTTACGGATGTTTTTGCGCTTGCGCGAGGACAGCGCCCGCATGAAGGCTTCGAAATCGGCATAGCCGTCGTTTTGCCAGTGAAACTGCTGGGTAGAGCGGCGCATCAGCCCCATCTCTGCCCCCATCCGCGCCTCATCCTCGGTGCAGAAAGTCACATGCAGCGAGGACAGGCTATTGTCAGCGGCCAGCTGCACCGCGCCCTGCACCAGCGCCGAATGGCCAAGACCGTCGAAGCCAGGACGCACCAGGAACCGCCGCCCCGTGGCCGGGGTAAAGGGCACCGCGACCTGCAGCTTGGGGTAATAATGCCCGCCTGCCTGCTCATAAGCATGCGCCCAATTATGGTCGAAAATGTATTCGCCCTGGCTGTGCCCCTTGGCAAACAACGGCGCGCAAGCGATCAGCAGCCCATCCTGATAGGCGGTCAGATACTGGGGCTGCCACCCGGTGCCCGGCCCGACCGAGCCGCTGTCCTCCAGCGCGCTTAGAAACCGATGGGTGGTGAACGGATCCAGCGGGCGGCTGCCGTCCGCCCCTTCCGGGCAGGCGCAGGCATCCCAGTCCTCTGCCGCGATCTGCGACAGTGAAGCCAGCACCCGGATTTCGATTCGCGCCTGGGTCATGCAACTCCTCCGCACCGCTTCAAAGATGTGGGGTCTGCGCCTGCGGGATCAAGATGTTAGCGGCGAGAGGTACTGTTCAAACGTCACATTATCGGCAAAGACGCGCGCCGCGCTTTCTTCCGCCGCTGAAGTCACGGTCCAGCACAGCACCGGCACCCCGTCGTTGCGCAGCGCCTGCACCCGCGGACGGGGCAGATCGCCGGCCTCGTGGCTGATAAAGCTCGCCCCGGTGCGTGCGAAATCCGGGATGCCGCGCAGGCCGTCGCAGACCGCCTTGGGCAGCTCCGGCCATTCCGCGGGATCATAGGCGCTGGTGGTGATGCCGCGGGCAATATCCGGCGCCAGCTGTGCCAGCTCAGCAACCGAGTTGGGATTGAAGGACATCACAGCCACAGGGCCAGCATAGCCCTTCAGCGCCTCTGCCGTCGCCCGCTCCAGCGCGCCATCGGTGAGGCCCATTTCTCCGTCTTGATCCTTCAGCTCTATCAGCAGCGGCACCTGGCCCGCCACCGCTTCCAGCACTTCAGACAGCTCCGGAATGCCTTCCCCGTCGCCGCCTTTCAGCGGAATTGCCTGCAACTCGCTGCAGGTCTTGGCGCGGATCGGACCAGAGGCTTCCGCCAGCCGGTCCAGATCGTTGTCATGAAAGACCATGGCGCAGCCGTCGCTGGACAGCTGCAAATCGATCTCAACCCCATAACCCGCCGCAATCGCTGCCCGGATGGCAGCGCGGCTGTTCTCCGGGCGCCCGTCCGCGGCATCATGCAGCGCACGATGGGCCAGCGGGACAGTCAGGAAGGCGGCAGGCAGGGCGGGCATCATTTGATCTGGAAAACGCCGTCGATTTCGACCGAAACGCCCAGCGGCAGCGACACCGAGCCAACCGCCGAACGGGCATGGCGGCCGATATCGCCCAGGGCTTCGACCAGAAAGTCGGAGGCGCCGTTCACCACCATCGGCTGGCCGGTGAAATCAGGGGCCGAATTTACAAATGCGCCCAGCTTGACGACGCGCACCAGCCGGTCCAGATCACCGCCGCATGCTGCCTTGAGCTGGGCCAGAAGCGCGATTGCACAGCGCTTGGCTGCGGCCTGGCCGGCCTCGACGTCCAGATCAGCGCCCAGCTTACCGGTGATCAGCCCGTTGTCATCGGCTGAAATCTGGCCGGAGATATAGACCATGTCGCCTGCAACGACATAAGGCACATAATTTGCCGCCGGTGCCGGTGCGTCGGGCAGGGTCACACCCAGCTCTTTCAGTTTTGCTTCAATGCTCATGGCCGATTTCCTTCCGAGTCTTTGCTGGCCGGGACGCTACCCGGACAGGCGGAATTCGGAAAGAGCAAATGCGAAGCGCCCAGGCGGCTTTGCGCACTCTTGGATCCGCTGCGCGCCGGGTGCCGTTTCCCTGCGCGGGAAACGGATATGAAAAATCGATTTTTCATGCTCTGAAACCGCGCCGGTTTCAGAGCGCCGTCAGCTTTCGCGGAAGGCCTTGTTGAAATAATCCGCGAGCGGCTTGACCAGATAGGCCAGCGGCGAGCGCGCGTCGGTGCGGATGTAGCTTTCCACCGGCATCCCCGGGATCAGCACCGTGCCCGCAGGCAGGCGGCCGCGTTCGCCGGGGTTGAGCTCGATCTCGGCGCGGTAATAAGAGATGCCGCTGCCCTGATCCTCAAAGGAATCCGCCGAGACCTGGGTGACATGGCCAAAGAGCTCAGGCGTCGAGCGCTGGTCCAGCGCCGAGAACCGCAAAGTGACCTCCTGGCCGGTGTACAGCTGGTCGATGTCGGTCGGCGCCACCTGCGCCGCAATCACCAGGGGCCGGTCCTGCGGCACCAGGTACAAAACCGGATCCGCGGGGCGGATCACCGAGCGCGGCGTCTGCACCTGCAGCCCGTAGACAATGCCGGAAACCGGCGCGGTGATGTCCAGCCGCGCCAGGCGGCCCTGCAGCGAGCGGCGGTTTTCGGCCAGCTCCAGCTCCTGGTAGCGCAGGTCGCGCAGCCGGCTGATCGCCTCCTCGCGCTGGCTGGTGGCCAGCTTCAGGATCTCGATGTCGATCTCGGTGATGCGGCCCTCGGACTGCGCTTCCGAGGCCACCAGCTCGCCCAGCCGGCCCTGCAGATCGGCCTGGGTGCGGCGCAGGTTCAGCACCGTCGCCGCCTGTGCCAGCCCGCGGTCCAGGAGCGACTGCTGGCTCTCCAGTTCCTCGCCGATCAGCTCCAGCTGCACATTCATCGAGGTCTGCTGCGCCTCAACGCCGCGGATCTGCTCCTGGATCTGGGAGCGGCGCTTCTCCAGCTGCTCGATCTCGCGGGCGGTGGTGTCCTTGCGGGCCTGGAACAGGCGGCGCTGGCCCTGCACCAGATCGCTGACATCCGGCTGCACGTCCGCCGCCTGCAGCAGCTCCGGCTCAAAGGTGATCGCCGCGGCGGTGTCGCGCTCGGCTTCCAGCCGGCCGCGGCGCGCCATCAGCTCGAACAGCTGGCCCTCGGTGATCACCAGCTGCGAGGTCAGCTCATTGGCATCCAGCCGGATCAGCGTGGCGCCTTCGGCCACGGTGTCGCCCTCATCAACGAGGATCTCGGCCACGATGCCGCCGTCCAGATGCTGCACGATCTGGCGGTTGCGGTCGACCTCGATGCGGCCCGTCGCCACCACCGCGCCGGAAATCGACGACAGCACCGACCAGGAGCCGAAGCCGCCCACCAGCACCAGCAGCGCCAGCAGGCCGATGATCAGCGGCCGCCGTGCGGGCCAGTTGCTTTGCCCGCTCATCGCACGCCTCCTGTGCCAGTGGCCTGGCGGATGTTCTGGTGGTTGGCGACCATTTCCTGCAGCACCTTGTCCTTGGGGCCGAAGGCGGTCTGGGTGCCCTTGTCGATCACCAGGAGCATGTCGCATTCCTGGATCGCCGCGGGCCTGTGCGCCATGATCAGCACCGAGCGCCCTTCGGCCTTGATCTGCTTGATCGCCTGGTTCAAGGCGACCGAGCCTTCGTTGTCGAGGTTCGAGTTCGGCTCGTCCAGGATCACGATCACCGGATCGGCATAAAGCGCCCGGGCCAGGCCGACCCGCTGCATCTGGCCGCCCGACAGCCGCCCGCCGGTGGCGGTGACCTTGGTGTCATAGCCTTCGGGCAGTTTCAGGATCATCTCATGGGCGGCGGCCTTTTTGGCGGCATCCACCACCTTTTCGGCATCGGGCTGCTGCTGCAGCCGGGCGATGTTCTGGGCAATGGTGCCGTCAAACACCTGCACCCGCTGCGGCAGATAGCCGATATGGCCGCCCAGCACATCCGGCGCGTATTGATCCAGCGCCGCCCCGTCCAGCCGCACCGAGCCGGCCGCCGGCGCCCAGACCCCGGTCAGCGCCCGCGCCAGGGTCGATTTGCCGGAGCCCGACGGCCCGATCACCCCGATCGCCTGGCCCGGCTGCACCCGGAAGCTCACGTTGCGCAACAGCGGCGCCTTGCTGCCCGGCGGCACCACCGCCATGCCCTGCACATCCAAGAGCGCCTTGGGCTTGGGCAGCGCCGTGCGCTCGGCCTCCTCCGGCACTTTGGCCAGCAGCTCGGCCAGGCTGTGCCAGCCCTTCAGCGCCCGCTGCACCATCGCCCATTGGCCCAGGCCCAGCTCGATCGGCGCCAGGGCGCGGCCCATCAGGATGGAGCCCGCAATCATCGCCCCCGGCGTCACCTCGCCCTGCAAGACCAGATAGGCGCCGAGGCCCAGCATCGCCGACTGCAGGAACAGCCGCAGCGTCTTGGTCAGCGTGGTGAAGCCGCCGCCGGTGTCATTGGCCGTCACACTGTCGGTGAGCGCCGCATCGCGGCCTTGCTTCCAGCGCCCGAAAGCAGCGCCGCGCATGCCCATCGACTGGATCATCTCGGCCTCGTTGCGGATCTCCTCGGACATCAGATTGGCCTTGTGGCCGGTCATATTGGCCTTTTGCACCGGCAGCCTGGTGAACAGCTGGTTGAGGATGGCAATCATCACCAGCACCGCGCCGCCCGCCAGCGCCAGCAGGCCCAGCCAGGGGTGGAACAGGGCGATGCCGGCCAGAAAGATCGGTGTCCAGGGCAGGTCGAAGGCGGCGGTCAGCACCGGCGAGGAGATCAGCCGCTGCACCGATTCCAGGTCCTGCAGCCCGGTCTGCGCCGCCGGATCCTGCGCCACCGCCGAGCGCCGGATCATCGCATCGAACACCCGGTGGTCCAGCGCCGCCTGCAGCCGCGCCCCGACCCGCGCCATGATCCGGCCGCGGGCGTAATCCAGAAACCCCATCATGCCGTAGAGAAACACCACCAGCAAAGACAGCGCCAGCAGCGTCGCCTCCGAGCGGCTGCCCAGCACCCGGTCATAGACCTGCATCATATACAGAGGCCCGGTCAGCATCAGCAGGTTCACAAAAAAGCTGAAGATCCCGGTGAACCAGTACAGCCCCCGGCTCTGCCGCCGCACCGCCCGAAGCTCGTCATAACCGCTCTTATAAATGCTTTTATTCATGGTCAGTCTGCAATAGAAGTTCCCGGGCCATTGGTAGTGCCTGAAATTGTATCAGAACAGACACAAGCTGGTGAATAAATGTAATCGCACTGGAAATAGGCTGAGGAACCCTTATTTGCCCTCCGACCCGTCTGTTCCAGCATCAATTGGACACTTACCCGAATGCCATTTCATTTGCGACCGCTGAAATTTGTATCTGCGCTGATTTTGGCCGGTTTTGCGGCCGGCTGCGCAACGCAGGATCCGGTTGCACGGGCTTCGGGTGAGGTCTTTGATCCTTATGAGCGCACCAACCGCACCATTCACAGCTTCAACCGCGGCGTTGACCGGCTGGCCTTCCGCCCTGCCTCCAAAGGGTATGTGGCAATTGTGCCGGCGCCGATGGTGACCAGTTTTTCGCATTTTGCCGAGAACCTGTCGATGCCCGGCCAGATGGTCAATGCGCTGCTGCAGGGCGATCTGAAACTGGCAGGCAATGCATTTTCGCGGTTTGTGATCAACTCCACCGTCGGTTTTGCCGGCCTGGCCGATCCGGCCAGCGAATTCAACGTGCCCGCAGTCGATACCGACTTTGGCGAGACGCTGCACACCTGGGGCGTTGGCGAAGGCGCCTATGTGGAGCTGCCCTTGCTGGGTCCTTCCACCAGCCGCGACGCGGTCGGGGTAGCCGTCGATTTCTTCACCAACCCGCTGGGCTATGCCGAGCAGAATACTGCCGACAATATCACAATTTACGCTGAGATCGTGCGCCGCATGGGCGATCGTGGCAACTATTCCGACACGATCGACTCGATTCTCTACGAGAGCGCCGACAGCTATGCGCAATCGCGCCTGATCTATCTGCAGAACCGCAGGTTCCAGCTGGGGGATGGAGAAGAGATCCAGGAGATTGATCCGTTCGAACTGAACACTGAGGGATTCTGAATAATGGACCGCCGCAAATTCCTGACTGGCCTGGGCGCCGGAGCCGCCGTTTTGATTGCCGCACCGCAAGCCCTGTGGGCGCTGACCGAGAACCGCGCCAGCACGTTGATCAACAGCCTGGTCGGCGACATCAACCGGGTGATCGATTCCGGCAAGGGCGAGAACGCGATGTTCCGCGAGTTCGAGCGGATCTTCCAGCGCTACAGCGACACCTCCTATATCGCGGCCTATGCGCTGGGTGTCGACGGGCGCCGGGCGTCCTCGTCCCAGAAGAAGGCCTTTTCCAAGGCGTTTCAGGGCTACATCTCGCGCAAATACGGCAAGCGCTTCCGCGAATTCATCGGCGGCAAGCTGGAAGTCAAAGGCGTCAAGAAGGTGAAGAAATGGTATGAGGTGAGCACCATTGCCTACCTCAAGGGCCAGTCGCCGTTTGAAGTGACCTTCCTGGTGTCGGACCGGTCGGGCCGGGATCTGTTCTTCAATATGTTCATCGAGGGTGTGAACCTGCTGCTGACCGAACGCACCGAAATCGGCGCCATCCTGGACAGCCATAAGGGCGACATCGATGCGCTGATTGCAGAGCTGAAGCGATTGAGCTGAAACAAGCACACAACGAATGCCAGTCAAAAGGCTTCCTTCGGGGAGCCTTTTCTATTTGGCGGGTCAGTCCGGTGCTTTGCGGAGCAAAGGCGAAAACTCCCGCCCGTCGCCGCTGCATCCTGGATGCCGCGCTCCCGTTGGGCCCGGCGCCCTGCCCCACGGGCAGGGCGTGCGCCGCACCGTCAGGTGCGGCGCCGGACCCAACTGGCGAAGGCCCCTTCAGGGGGCGTTCGCCGGGCGGGAGCCCCGCGTTTGCGGTAATCGGTCAGTTTCCGAGGATGTCGCGCAGGATGTTGTCGACCGCGCGGCCCAGTTCCTTGCCCAGCTGCGGGCCCTGGCGGCGGCGGCGCTCGCGGCGGGTCTCTTGCGGCGGCGGGGCGATCGGAGCGGGCTCCAGCATCGGCAGCGGTTTGGGGTCCAGCCCCTCATGCACCCGCACCATGGTCTCGCGCCAGATCTCGGCAGGCAGGCCGCCGCCGGTCACTCCGCTCAGCGGTGTGTTGTCGTCATATCCCATCCAGACCCCCGCCACATAATCCGCGGTAAAACCGATGAACCAGGCATCCTTGGCCGCCGATGTCGTCCCCGACTTGCCAGCCGCCTGCCAGCCCGGAATCTGCGCCCGTTTGCCAGTACCGCCGGCAATCACCTTTTCCATCATCCAGACCAGCTGTTGCGCCGCCTCCGGCCGGATCACCCGTTCTCCGATACCGCCGCTGGCGCCCATCAGCGCGTCGCTGTCGTTCACCAGCTTCAACTCGGTCACCCCGTAGGGCGTCACCGAGGAGCCGCCGTTGAGGATGCCGGCATAGGCACCGGTCATTTCCAGCAGGGTGCTTTCCGATGCCCCCAGCGCCAGGGCCGGACCTGCCGCCAGATCGCTGTCGATACCGAAATCCTTGGCCACGATACTGACCTTATCACGGCCCACCGCCTCGGAGACTTTCACCGCCGGCACGTTCAGCGAGTCCCGCAACGCCCGGGCCAGGGTGACTTCGCCATAATACTTCCGGGTGTAGTTCTCGGGGCACCACTGGCCAGAGCCAGGAATATTCATGCAGTATTTTGCGTCCAGAACCCGGTCGTATGGGGAATAGCCCAGTTCAAGCGCTGTGGCATAGACGAAAGGTTTAAAGGCCGATCCGGTCTGGCGTTTGGCCTGGGTCGCCCGGTTGAACACGCCGGAAACCCGCGTCTTGCGGCCGCCCACCATCGCCCGCACCGCGCCATCGGCGCTCATCACCACAATGGCCGCCTGCGCCTTGGAGCCGGGCCGGACCTTGTTTTCAAAGATGTATTTCAGCGCTTCCTCTGCCGCGCCCTGCAGGCGCTGATCAAGGGTCGAGCGGATCACCACATCCTCGGTGGTCTGATCGCCCAGGAAATCCGGGATGGAATCCATCACCCAATCGGCGAAATACCCCCCTGCCCGTGCCGCCGCGGCTTCGCTCAGCACTGCCGGGGCGTTCTGGTTCTGCTGCATCTCGGCGGTGGTCAGATAGCCCTGCTCCTGCATCAGCCGCAGCACGGTGGCCGCCCGGTCCTGTGAACGCTGGAGGTTGTTGGTGGGCGCCAGTGTCGAGGGCGCAGTCAGCAGCCCCGCCAGCATCGCGCCCTCGGCTGGGTTCAGCTGGTTGGCGGATTTGCCGAAATAGCGCTGCGCCGCGGCCTCGGCACCGTATGCGCCGCCGCCCATATAGGCGCGGTTCATATAGATCGAGAGGATCTCGTCCTTGGTGTACTTGGCCTCCATCGCCAGGGCAAAGATCGCCTCGGTGCCCTTGCGCCACAGTGAACCCTTGCGGCAGTCGGCCTCATAAGCGCTTTCGCTTTTCCATTCGTCCGGATCATAGACGCGGCCCAGGCACAGCAATTTGGCGGCTTGCTGGGTGATGGTAGAGCCGCCATGGCCAGACAGCGGACCGCGCCCTTCGCGCAGGTTGATGCGGATGGCGCTAGCAACGCCGCGCGGGGAGATGCCGAAGTGCCGGTAGAACCGCTTATCCTCAGTCGCGACAACCGCGTTCTTCAGATGCGGCGAAACCGTATCGGCACGGATGACCCCGCCAAACTGATCGCCGCGCCAGGCAAAGACGTCCCCCTTGCGGTCCAGCAGGGTGACCGACCCGCGCGCGCGCCCGTCCAGATAGGCCGAAACCTCGGGCAGCTTGGCATACTGCAACGCCACCGCCAGACCGACCAGCAGGCAGACCACCATGCCCACCCGCCAGCTGAACCCCCAAACCAGCCGGAACGCCCAGACAAAAGGCGCCAGCAAGAGACCGATGAAGCCGCGCTTCTTCGGGGCCGGCTTCGCCCGTGTCTTCTTGCGGAAAAACAGGCCGAACAAACCGGTCTTCTTGGGTTTGGCCTTGCGTGCAGGTTTCTTGCGCGCAGGCTTCTTCGCGGCGGAAGGCTTGCCCTTGCCGCCCGCGGAATAGCGTTTTTCTGCCACCAAAGGCTTGCGCCCGGATCCTTGTGCCATCGTCATGTCCTGCCCGGTTTGCCCGTTTCCCGGGACAATACCCTGCCCGCCCCGGTTTGTAGAGGGGGCAGAATCCGGAGCTTTCCCCCTTTGCCAGATGACCGGTTTTTAAGCGAAGCGGGTCAAAGGCGCAAAATTATTGTGCGCTCGCAGAAAGACACGCGGAAACTTGCTGGCATCAGCTTTTCAGAACCCGGAACGGCGGTTTTGCTGCAGGTGCACAATGCATCGGCCCAGACATGATGTACCGGGCCGGAGCAGCGCGGAAACCAAGGGATGCAGAGATGAAAATGATCATAGCCGCCATCAAGCCCTTCAAGCTGGACGAGGTCCGCGAGGCGCTGACCGGTCTTGGCGTGAGCGGGCTGATGGTCACCGAAATCAAGGGTTTCGGGGCCCAGGCGGGCCACACCGAAATATACCGCGGCGCCGAATACGAAGTGAATTTTGTCCCGAAGCTGAAGCTGGAACTGGTGGTGCCTGCCGATCAGGCCGAGCAGGCCGTCAGCGCGATTTCCGAGACCGCCCGAACCGGTAAAATCGGCGACGGCAAGATTTTTGTTCTGGATGTGGAACAGGCCCTGCGGGTGCGTACCGGCGAAACCAACCTCGAGGCGCTCTGAAGGCGCCCGGCATGGAGGAAAGACTTATGAAATCCCTGAAACTCCCCCTTGCGGCGATAGCACTGGCGGCACTGCCGGGCCTGGCGCTGGCCCAGGACGGCACTGCGCCGGGCGTGAACCCCGCGACCGACACCGTGTTCATCCTGAACTCGCTGTTGTTCCTGATCGGCGGCTGCCTGGTGTTCTGGATGGCGGCAGGCTTTGCCATGCTGGAAGCCGGCCTGGTGCGCTCCAAGAACGTGACCATGCAGCTGACCAAGAACATGGCGCTGTTCTCATTGGCCGCCGTGTTTTACTGGCTTATCGGCTATAACCTGATGTATCCGCTGGGCAATTGGGCCGTCGATGGCGTGCTGTCCGGCGTGTTTGGCCCCGGCGTGCTGGAGGCGGTGGGGATCACTGCAGAGGGTGCGGATGATTACGCCTATGCGACCACCGGGTCGGATTTCTTCTTTCAGCTGATGTTCTGTGCGGCCACCGCCTCGATCGTGTCGGGCACTCTGGCCGAGCGCATCAAACTGTGGCCCTTCCTGATTTTCACCATCGTGCTGACCTCGGTGATCTACCCGTTCCAGGCAAGCTGGAAATGGGGCGGCGGCTTCCTGGAGGAGATGGGTTTCCTGGATTTCGCAGGCTCGACCGTGGTGCATTCGGTGGGCGGCTGGGCCGCACTGACCGGCGCGCTGATCCTCGGTCCACGCATCGGCAAGTACAAGGACGGCAAGACCATCCCGATGCCGGGTTCCAATCTGGCGCTGGCGACACTTGGCACTTTCATCCTCTGGATGGGCTGGTTCGGCTTCAACGGCGGCTCGCAGCTGGCGATGGGGTCGATTGGCGACGTTGCCGATATCTCGCGCATCTTTGCCAACACCAATGCAGCCGCAGCCGGCGGCGCGGTGGCGGCGCTGGTGCTGACCCAGTTGCTGTTCCGCAAGCCTGACCTGACGATGATCCTGAACGGCGCGCTGGCAGGTCTGGTGGCGATCACCGCCGAACCGCTGACCCCGGGCCTGGGGCTGGCCACCCTGATCGGTGCTATCGGCGGCGTGATCGTGGTGTTTGCCGTACCGTTCCTCGACAAGCTGCAGATCGACGACGTGGTCGGCGCCATCCCGGTGCACCTGCTCTGCGGCATCTGGGGCACTGTTGCTGTGGTGCTGTCGAACCCCGAAGCCAGCTTGCTGACCCAGCTGACCGGAATCGCTGTGGTGGGTGTCTTCACCGTCGCTGCCTCTGCCGTGGTCTGGATCTTCCTGCGCGCCACCACCGGTATCCGGGTGGAGGAAGAGGATGAGATCAACGGGCTGGACATGGCAGAGCTGGGCATGGAGGCCTACCCGGAATTCTCGCCAAGCTGATCCTGGCCCTGACAATAAATGCGCGGCGCCTGTTTCAGGCGCCGCGTTTCCGTTCCGGCGGGGCTCCCGCCAGCTGCAGGATCATCTCAGATGATCCCTCCCTGTTGGGCCGGGCGCCGCTGCCGCGGCGCGGGGCTGCGGCATCAGCCCTGAGGGACAACAATCACCTTAGGCGCTTTCTGATCGCGATAGTCGCGGCGGTCCTCGGCCCGGTCCAGATGGTCCTCCACCACATCCCAAACGCCAGTGTCCACAGCTTCATCGCGACGGTTTTCGCGGCGGTCGGCGCGGTTTTCCACCCGGTCGACGACCTCGCCATTGGCGGCAAAGGCGGGGGCCGCCAGCGGCAGGACAACGGCGGCGGACAGGATCAGGGCAAGCGCAGATTTTGCGAGGGTCATTTCGGTCTCCTTGGCTGTGTTACTCGTGACTTCCGCAAGCACAAACGCAGGCTGCCGGCGCTTCCGTCGCCTGTTTATCGATGACCTTGCGTCAAGCAACCTGCCGCACCGCGCCAGCGGTGCCACGCCCAAGCCTGCAAGGGTTTTGGCGCAGCCAAGGCACACTGCCAGGCGCGGGAGCACCTCCTTTGCGTGCCTGCCAGCAAAGCAATCAAAAAAAACGCGCCCTCTTGGGGGCGCGTTTTTCCAACTTGCAAAGTATTGGCCTCAGACGCCGGCGTCGACAATCGCCTTGGCCAGCACCGGCACGGTTTGCGCATTGAGACCGGCGATGTTCAAGCGGCTGTCGCCGACCATGTAGATGCCATTGTCCACCCGCATTTTCTCGACCAGTTCCGGCGTGGTACCAAGCAGCGAGAACATGCCGCGGTGCTGGGCGATGAAGCCGAAACGGTCAGAGCCGGTCAGACGCTGCAGTTCATCCGCAAGGCTCTGGCGCAGGTCCAGCATGCCCAGGCGCACCTCTTCCAGCTCTGCCGCCCAGTCAGCGCGCAAAACTTCGTCGTTCAGGATCATCGTCACCAGGCGCGCGCCGTGATCCGGCGGGAAGGAATAGTTCTGGCGGTTCAGGAACGCCAGGGTGCCCTGGTTCAGCGCCTGAGCACCTGCGTCGTTGGACACGGCCATCAAGAGGCCGGTGCGCTCACGGTAGATGCCGAAGTTCTTGGAGCAGCTCGCGGCAATCAGCACCTCGGGGCAGCTGGAGGCGACCAGGCGCACGCCCAGCGCGTCCTCTTCCAGACCATCGCCGAAACCCTGGTAAGCAATGTCGATCATCGGAATCAGGCCGCGCTCGTTCAGCAGCGCGATGACCTCTTTCCATTGCACCTCATTGAGGTTGGCGCCGGTCGGGTTGTGGCAGCAGCCGTGCAGCAGAACCACGTCGCCCTTCTGCGCGCCCTTCAGGTCTTCCATCATGCCGTCGAAGTTCACGCCGCGGGTGTCACGGTCGAAATACCGGTAAACCACCGTCTCAACGCCAACGTAGTTCAGGATCGACACATGGTTCGGCCAGGTCGGATCCGACACAAAAACACGAGCCTTGGGGTTGGCCATCTTGATCAGCTCAAACGCCTGGCGCACCGCGCCGGTGCCGCCCGGGGTGGCCGCCGCTGCAATGTTCTCGCGCGCGACTGCATCACCCAGGATCAGCTTGATCATCGCATCGCCATAGGCCGGATCGCCGGCCAGCCCGACATAGGCCTTGCTGGTCTGCTCTTCCCACAGCTTGTGCTCAGCTGCCTTGATGGCGCGCATCACCGGGGTGACGCCCTCGGCGTTCTTGTAGACGCCGACGCCAAGGTCGATCTTGTCCGCGCGCGGGTCGTCGCGGTACATCTGCATCAGCGCCAGGATCTTGTCAGCGGGCTGGGGTTTCAGGGTCTCGAACATCAGTTCTCTCCGGTAGCAACGGGAAGGGTCGGGAAGGCACCCCATTCCGACCACGAGCCGTCATAGACCGCATGATCGGTCTTGCCGATGCGCTCCAATGCAAGGCTGAGGACGGCGGCAGTGACGCCCGAACCGCAGGTGGTAATCACGGGTTTGTTCAGATCGGCACCGGCAGCGGCAAATTCGGCGCGCAGCCCCTCTGCATCCTTCATGGTGCCATCCGCATTCAGCACGCGGCCAAAGGGAACGTTTTTCGACCCGGGGATGTGACCGGCCCGCAGGCCTTCACGGGGTTCCGGCACATCGCCGCGAAACCGCTCGGCAGCGCGGGCATCAATGATTTCATGGTCGCCCAGTTTGGCAGCTGACGACACCTGCGTCACATCCCGCACCATGTGGTTTTGCACCCGCACGGTCATATGGCGGTCGCGGATCACCGGCGGCAGATCTTCAACCGGGCGTCCCTCGGCCTGCCATTTCGGGAAACCGCCGTCCAGCACGGCAATGTTGTGCTGCCCCATCAGCCGGAACAGCCACCAGACCCGGGCCGCGGATTTCAGCCCGGCAGTGTCATAGACCACCACCTGATGGCCGTCGCCCACACCCATCGCCCGCAAGCGGGACATGAATTTCTCAACCGGCGGCACCATATGCGGCAATTCCGAGCGGTGGTCGGAAATATCATCAATATCAAAAAAGCGCGCACCAGGGATATGGGCCGCGCTGTATTCCGCCTTGGGGTCGCGGTTTTCCTGCGGCAAATACCAGGATGCGTCCAGCACCCGCAGATCCGGATCCTTCAGATGGGCGGCCAGCCAGTCGGTGGAAACCAGCGTCTTCGGATCATCCTGCATCAAAGCGTCTCCCTTTCTGCGCATGCGCCATGGGTACATCCGGCGGCACAGCGGTGCAAGACCGCGCCACCCTCTACCTGCGGTTACAAAAATCTTGCGGGCCTTTAACGGAGCGGTAATAACATGGGCCCCAGTTTCATTATTTCATTGCAAAGGTTCTTTGTATGTCCGGTTTCCGCAGTTTCCTTGCAGCTTTTCTGATTGCGGCGGGCATGTTCGGCCCCGGCGCCTTGCGCGCAGAATGTTTGGAAATCGGAAAAACATGCATTGGCAGCAATGACTTGAAGGTAAAAGTCCGGATTGGAAACCACACGCCGGACTTGCAGGGGCTGATCCGGTTCACGGAACTGACCGATCTTACACTGATGGCCGACCTGCGGTTCAAGGACCCTGTCGATCTGTCCCCCCTCGCCGCGATGCCAAAGCTGGAAAGGCTGGCCTTGGTAAACATCACCGCACCGGACCTTGCACCGCTGACCCGGCTGCCGGGACTGAAGCGGCTCAGCCTTGATTCTGTCCGCGCGCCAGATTTTACCCGCCTGGCCCGAATGACACAGCTTGAGCACCTCTCGATCTGGGGCGCCGGGAACGTCACCGACCTGTCCTTTGCCAGCAGCCTGACCCGGCTGCAGAGCCTGAACATCGCAGATTCCGGCGTGTCCGACCTAAGCCCGTTGTCAGACCTCACCAGCCTGGAAGTCTTTCTTGCCTTCAACACCCGGATCTCTGATCTTAGCCCGCTGGCCGGTGCCAACCTGCAGGTGGCCTGGATTTCCAATTGCCCGGTCCAAAGCGTGGCCGCGCTGGCCGCCTCCGACCGGCTGGAGATGCTGCGCGCCGATGGAACCCAGCTGAAAACCCTGGACGGGCTGGAGGGGAAACCAGCACTGCACACCCTGATTCTGTCAGACACGCAGGTGGCGGATCTGACCCCGATTACGGGGGCCACCGGTTTGAAGGAGCTGGCCTTGGACGGAACCCGGATCAGCGATATCACACCGCTGAACGGGCTGGATGCGCTGCACAAGTTGAACCTGACAGACACAGCCATCTCCAACCTTGCGCCGCTGGCGGGCAAAAACCTGCGCGTGCTGTCGCTCACCAATACTGCCGTGTCCAGCCTTGCTGCGGTGGCGGACATGGAGACCCTTTGGGACTTCAGCATTTCCGGAACAGCCGTCACCGATCTCACCCCGCTCAGGACCCTTAAAAAGCTCTCTATTCTCCGGGCGATCGGCCTGCCCGCCGAGGCGCTGAAGCCGCTGCTGGAGGTTGAAAACCTGCGGATTGTCTTTGCCGGCCCGGACTTCGAGTCGCACAGGCGCCTGCTTGGGAAAGCGAAAATCGCCCAGTACATCGCAACCACCCCCTAGCAGGTACAGTTTCGGTGTTGTCTTATCGGACGCTGATCTTCGGCCCCGCCAGTGCAGCGTCCGGCAAGACCATGCGCGGCAGGGGCGGCGGCACATCAACTTTCTGCGGCAAGGGACAACGCGCACCGGACGCGCCGGACAGACAGCGGTACCCTATGCCACCACCCGCAGCCGGGGTGGTTGGGCGCGGCCCGTTGCCGGACCGGCAGAAAACCGGTGGGCAAAGGCCAGGCCCGCCCGGATCACTTGCGGCTCCATCTTTCCGCCGGCAACCACCGCCACAGCCGCGCGCGCCTGGCCCGTTTGATCCCGGCGCATGTGGTGCAGCATCCGCAAAAGCGCGGCTTCATCCGGTGTCGCCTTGGCTCGGTGCTCCAGATCAAAGGGGTCAATGAAACCGAACTGATCGCTCCGGCTGTTCAGCGCCGCACGCACAACCTTCATCAGCGCCAGCGCAGCCGGCAGGCCGATCGCCTCGCCCCAGCGCTCAGCCGCCACTATATACGCCTGCTGCCAGGCCTGGCCCGCCGGCTCTTGGTAGCTCAGCAGAAAATGCCGCAGCACCGGCAGCAGCCCGGCCTCAAATTCATCAAACTCATGCACCGCCAGCGGCACACCGGGCCGGACCGCGGCCTCAGGCAATGGAACATTCATGCGCTTTTCCCACGATTGAAGGCTGGGCAACAGCCGGGCCGCCCTCTCCGTCCGGGCGTGATCCAAAAGCGAATCTGCTGGGCAACGCTTATCTGACTTAATTAGTCGGATACCGCAAGTATCCCTGCAAAACAGGATCAGCGCCGGCCGGCTGCAGGGGAGTGTCAGGCGGAAAAGCACTAATACCGTGACACCCAAAGATATCAGCGCGCAGGCGCACAATCCCTGCTTCTTCCTGGTTGGAAATACTCCGGGTGAATTGGCCGCCAGGCCAAGAGGGCAGCGCCCTGCCCCTGATCAGCGCGCGTCCTTCAGCAGCCGCTGCTTCTGGCGGGACCAGTCGCGTTTGGCCTCACTCGCCCGCTTGTCGTGGTTCTTTTTACCTTTGGCGATACCCAGTTTGATCTTTGCGCGGCCCTTGTGGTTGAAGTACATAACCAGCGGCACCAGGGTCATCCCTTTGCGCTGGGTGGCGTTCCACAGATCCGACAGCTCTTTGCGCGATACCAGCAGCTTGCGGCGGCGGCGCTCTTCATGCTTAAAAAGCTTGGCCTGCTCGTAAGGCGGGATATAGGCGTTCACCAGCCACAACTCGCCGTTCTCTACCGCGGCATAGCTGTCGGCGATGTTGGAACCGCCCCCGCGCAGCGCCTTGACCTCGGACCCTTCCAGCATAATGCCGCATTCGATATCATCTTCGATCGCATAATCGAACCGCGCCCGCCGGCTCTCGGCGATCACTTTGTAATTCGGGTCGGATGTCTGCTTGTTCTTGGCCATAGGGGGCAGATGTAAGGCGGCGCGGCGGCGGGCGCAAGGCGCGCTTCACGGCTTGCGGCTGCGCAGCAGCGTGAAAACACCACTGCCGACAATCACTGCGCTGCCGATCAGGGTCAGCGCATCGGGCTGCTCGCCAAATACCAGCACCCCCAGCACCATGGCAAAGATCAACCTGGTATAGCGGAACGGCGCAACCACCGAGATTTCCCCCGCCCGCATCGCCCCGGACAAGGCGTTATAGGCAATGACCCCGATCACCGTCGCCGCCGTGATCTCCAACCAGTTGCGCGAGGCAGGCCAAACCGCCCCGCCGGTCCAGCCCAGCGCGACCGCACCGGCAACCACCAGCATGGCAAAGCCAAGGAACCCTAGTTGGTTGTTGCTCATGTCCTTGGGCGCCGCACGGGTGGCCAGATCGCGGCCCGCAAACCCGAGCGTGCCGGCAACTGCAAACAGCGAGGCAGGCTCGAACCCGCTCAGCCCAGGGCGCAGAATCAGCAGCACCCCGGCAAAGCCCAGCCCGATCGCCAGCCAGCGCCGCCAGCCGACGGTCTCGCCAAAGAACACCACTGCACCTGCTGCCACGACCAAAGGCGTGGCCTGCAGGATGGCCGAGGCCGAGGACAAAGGCGTCAGCGCAATCGCCAGGGTGAAACACAGCCGCCCGACGACCTCTGCCACAGACCGCAGCAGCATCGGGCGCGTGCCAAAACCCGGGTGCCAGGGAGCGTGACCCTGCGCACGCGCCATCGCAGCAAAGACCGCCATGCCGCCAAACCCGAACAGGATCAGAATCTGTCCCACAGGAATGTCGCGGGCAGCGGATTTGATGAACATGTCCTCCAGCGCAAAGGTGGCCATCGCCAGCACCATCAGCAGGCTTCCGCGCAGCGTGTCCATTCCGGTGCCCTTTCAAATCCAAATAACTCAATGACTTGGGCAAGTGGTAGTGGGGCCAAGAAAAATGCACAAGTGAAGGGTATCAATCCCGCTGCGTCAGAAGGACCTGCCGGTAATGATGCATATTGAGGAAGGCCGCGCCGGTGTCCAGGCTGCGGTAGCCGTGCGGCTGGTCGGCGGCAAAGCGCAGCCCCTGCCCCGCCTCCAGCGGCACCCATTCGCCGTCGCGAAGCACCTCCATCGACCCGTGCAGCACAAAGACCTCCTCGGTGACGCCGGTGTCATGCGGCTGCGACTGATGGCTCTGGCCCGGCTGCAGCGTCACCTGGAAAGTCTCGGCCCCCAGCAGCGGGTCAAAGGGAAAGACGATCTTGACGCCGATGCTGCCCGGAAACTGCACGGTCTCATAAACCCCGGTGGCTGCACTCACCGGCCGCGCCGCCTCACCCAGCAGGGCCGTCAGCGGCAGGTGAAACCCTTTGGCGATCTTCCACATCGTGGCAATCGTCGGACTTGATTCGCCGCGCTCGATCTGCCCCAGCATCGCCTTGCTGACCCCGGTCGCCTCTGCCGCCTTGGTCAGGCTAAGCCCTGCCGCCGCGCGGATCTCCCGCAGGTTCAGGGTGATGGTTTCATCGCTCATAAGATCCGCCGCTCAAAAAACACTTGTGCGTTATAGCGCACGATGTGTAGTGTGCGCTATAACGCACAACACCCCTAGCCGATCCGGCGCCAAAGGAAAAGCCGCATGCTCAAGGATCTGAAGCTTTCGCATATCGTCTCTGGCGCGGTCGCCGTACTGGTCGGCTATACCGGATCGGTCGCCATCATCTTTCAGGCGATTGAGGCGGTGGGCGCTACCCAGTCCCAGGCCAACAGCTGGATGCTGGTTTTGGGCCTCGGGATGGGGATTACCTGCCTGATCCTGTCGGTGATTTACCGGATGCCGATCCTGACCGCCTGGTCGACACCCGGCGCCGCGCTGCTGGCGGTCAGCCTCAACGGTGTGCCGCTGGCAGAGGCTGTTGGCGCCTTCCTTTTCTGCGCCGTCCTGTTGACCCTCACCGGCGTCACTGGATGGTTTGCTGCTCTCTCCCGCCTGATCCCCGACAGCCTGGCCAGCGCGATGCTGGCAGGCATCCTCTTCCAGTTCGGTCTTTCGGCCTTCACCTCGCTGCAAAACGACACCGCACTGGTGGCCGTCATGGGCCTTACCTTCCTTGCAGGCCGCAAACTGTTTCCCCGCTATACCATCCCAGCGGTACTGGCCGCCGGCGTTACCTGGTGCGCAGGCACCGAAGCCTTTGGCAGCCTGGAAGCGCTCGATCTGACCCTGACCCGCCCGGAATTCGTGATGCCCGCCTTCTCGCTGCCGGTGCTGATCGGCATTGGCCTGCCGCTCTATATCGTCACCATGTCCTCGCAAAACATGCCTGGTGTGGTGGCACTGAAAGCCTGCGGCTATGAAGCACCCGTTTCCGCCAGCCTGACCGTCACTGGCCTGGCCTCCCTTATCCTCGCGCCCTTCGGCGGCTTTGCCTTCAACCTCGCTGCCATCACCGCCGCCATCTGCGCCGGCCCCGAGGCAGACGAAAACCCGGACACCCGCTATCTGGCCGGTGTGATGACCGGTCTTGTCTACATCCTGGTGGGCCTCGGCGGCGCCACCGTCATCAGCCTGTTCCTGATCGCTCCCAAGGCGCTGGTCGCCACTGTTGCAGGCCTGGCGCTGCTCTCTACCATCGGCAACAGCCTCTCCGCCGCTCTGGCAAACACCAAAGGTCGGGAGGCCGCGCTGATCACCTTTATGACAACCGTCTCGGGCATCAGCTTCCTGGGAATCGGCGCTCCCTTCTGGGCGCTGGTGCTGGGGCTAGCCGTGAATCATTGGCTGAAAATTCCCGAACCGGCGCCGGTGCGCGCCTGAGAGACAACCCGAGAGACATTTCACCGCTGAAATCCGGCGCCAACTGCGCCAAAATTACCGAACAGCCCCCCGGCAGGTTGCCTTTATTGCGCAAATCGTGTCCCTGAGGGCAAAGACTAAGGGATATAGCCTGATGCCAATGTACCGATCCAGAACCTCCACCCATGGCCGCAACATGGCGGGCGCACGCGGATTGTGGCGTGCAACCGGCATGAAGGACGATGATTTCGGCAAGCCGATCATCGCCATCGTCAACTCCTTCACCCAGTTCGTGCCCGGCCACGTCCACCTCAAGGACCTGGGCCAGATGGTCGCCCGCGAGGTCGAGGCGGCCGGCGGCGTAGCCAAAGAGTTCAACACCATCGCGGTGGATGACGGCATCGCCATGGGCCATGACGGCATGCTGTATTCGCTGCCCTCGCGCGAAGTGATCGCCGACAGCGTCGAGTACATGGTCAACGCCCATTGCGCCGACGCCATGGTCTGCATCTCCAACTGCGACAAGATCACCCCCGGCATGCTGATGGCCGCCATGCGCCTGAATATCCCGGCGATCTTTGTCTCTGGCGGCCCGATGGAAGCGGGCAAGATCGACATTGCCGATCTGGACATGAAAAAGATCGACCTGGTGGACGCCATGGTCGCCGCGGCAAATGACAAATTCACCGACGAGCAGGTCCAGCATATCGAAGAGAACGCCTGCCCGACCTGCGGGTCGTGCTCGGGCATGTTCACCGCCAACTCGATGAACTGCCTGGCCGAGGCCCTGGGCCTGGCGCTGCCCGGCAACGGCTCGACGCTGGCCACCCATGCCGACCGCAAACACCTGTTCCTGGAAGCGGGTCGCAAGATCGTCGACATCACCAAGCGTCACTATGTGGGCGAAGAAAAAGGCCTGCTGCCGCGCGAAATCGCTTCGTTCGAGGCCTTCGAGAACGCGATGAGCCTGGACATCGCCATGGGCGGCTCCACCAACACCGTGCTGCACCTCTTGGCCATCGCCAACGAGGGCGAGGTGGACTTCAACATGTCCCACATGGACGCGCTGAGCCGCAAGGTGCCGTGCCTGTGCAAGGTCGCGCCGAACACCGCCAATGTGCATATGGAAGACGTCCACCGGGCCGGCGGCATCTTCTCGATCCTGGGCGAATTGTCCCGTGCCGGCCTGCTGCACAACGACTGCAGCACCGTGCATACCGCGACCATGGGCGAGGCGATTGCAAAATGGGACATCAAGGTTGCCAACAACCCCGAGGCCGAAGAGCTGTTCAAGGCCGCTCCCGGCGGCGTGCGGACCACACAGGCGTTCAGCCAGTCCAACCGTTATAAGGAACTGGACAATGACCGTGAAAACGGCGTGATCCGCTCCAAGGAACACGCCTTCAGCCAGGACGGCGGCCTTGCGGTTCTGTCCGGCAATATCGCGCTGGACGGCTGCATCGTGAAAACTGCAGGCGTGGACGCCAGCAACCTGACCTTCACCGGCTCCGCCTATGTCTGCGAAAGCCAGGACGCGGCGGTCAACGACATCCTGACCGGCAAGGTCAAGGAAGGCGACGTGGTGGTGATCCGCTACGAGGGTCCGCGCGGCGGTCCGGGGATGCAGGAAATGCTCTACCCGACCTCCTATCTGAAGTCGAAGGGCCTGGGCAAGAAATGCGCGCTCTTGACCGACGGGCGATTCTCCGGCGGCACCTCGGGCCTGTCTATCGGCCATGTCTCCCCCGAGGCAGCCGAAGGCGGTCTGATCGGCCTAGTGCAACAGGGTGACACCATCGAGATCGACATCCCCAACCGCTCGATCCACCTGGCGGTTGCAGATGAAGAGCTGGCCGCGCGCCGCGAAGCGCAGGACGCAGCAGGCTGGAAACCCGCCGCGCCGCGCAAGCGCAAGGTCTCCAAAGCGCTGAAAGCCTATGGGCTGCTGGCCACCTCCGCCGCTAAGGGCGCGGTGCGCGCACTGCCCGGCGAAGACTGAAGCCCTTCAGTCTCGATACATTCAACACCCGCCGCTAAAATGAAAGGCGGCGGGTGTTCTATTGGCGCCTGTCCCTGAACTGCCTCGCAGAAACATTCCTGTACCAGTAAGAACTCCCGCCCCCGCTGTGTCCCGCTGGCTGATGCCAGCACGCCAAGCGGCATTGGGCCAAGCGCCGCGCTAACGCGCGGCGTGCCTCCGGCGGGGTATTTGGGACCAGAAAGAATCTTTGCGGATTTTTTTGGAGCGCAACCGCGCCGCGTCAGCGGCGCCGGGCCCAAGGCTTACCGCTGCATCTATGATGCGGCGGCACAGACGCGGGAGCGTCTCCTTCCGTGCCCAGCCCCATCACTCCCCCAGCTTGGCGTGCACCTCGTCCAAGTCGATCTCACCCAACGGCATCTTGTTGCCGGGGTTCTCGAAGTCGTATTTGAACAGTTCGAAATCGCGTTTGTAGATTTCATAGACCAGATGCATCGACAGGTCGTCGAAGTAGTCCTCGACAGCATGGGCGCGCTTGGGGCCGTGGCCTTCGCTTTCGTTGAAACGCGGGATTGCGTTCAGGTCCACCGCATGCGGTGTTTCGATGCCATCAAGCACTCCCTGCATGCCGGCATTAAAATCCTCGGTCCAGAAGATCCGGTTGTAGCGGCCGCCGTTCAGGATGAAGGTCGACACATGCCCCGACATCGCCGACCAGTGGATGTCCGGATCCATCGGGCGGCGCCAGCGGATGGTGTCGCGCACAAACAGCAGAAACCGGCGGAAGCTGGCGATCTGGTCGAATTCCTGCTTGCCGTCCTCGCCGCCGACCTCGATGCCGTATTCATAGGCCAGCTTGGGCACCAGGTTGCCGCGGTAGCGCCGCCCGTTGCGCTGGATGCCGCAGATCTTGTCAAAGAAGGAGCTGAGGACACGGGTATAAGGGTTCCTCACACAGGTGAAGGCATAAGACCTGTGCCCCTGCACATTGCGGGTGATCGGCCCCTGGCTGTGCTCCAGCGCCCATTTGTGCAGGCCCTCTTTGGCGTCATGAATGTCGCCCTCGAAGAACCGCCCGTGATCCGAGTAATGCAGGATCTGCCCGATCGTCGAGCAGGCGCATTTTGGCACCACCCGGTAGACCACACTTTCACTTTCCGTCATCCAGGTGCCCGGGAACCCCATCCGCTGCCCTCTTTATAATTCTTGCCTTGCTCCCAGCAGTATTCGCATATGTTTACCGAAACGGGAACTATCTGGTTTATTCGTTCCTTAAGCCCGCTTATCAAGGGAAACAATCAGGCAAAACAAGGCAATCTGTCCGCGCCATGGCAAAAATCGCATATATTCTGCTCTGCCATAAAGACCCCGAGGCGATCATCCAGCAGGCCGAGCGGCTGACCGCGGCCGGTGACTACATGGCGATTCACTTTGACGGGCGGGCGGCGCCGGAAGATTACCAAATGATCCGGGCCGAGCTGGCGGGCAATCCCAATGTGGCCTTTGCCGGAAAGCGGATCAAATGCGGCTGGGGGGAGTGGTCGCTGGTGCAGGCGACGCTGCACGCGCTGCGCAGCGCGGTCGAGGAATTTCCCCGCGCCACCCATTTCTACATGCTGTCGGGCGATTGCATGGCGGTGAAAACGGCAGAATACGCCCACCGCTTCCTTGACCGGCATGACAAGGATTTCATCGAAAGCTTCGATTTCTTCGAAAGCGACTGGATCAAGACCGGCATGAAGGAAGACCGGCTGATCTACCGGCATGTCTTCAACGAGCGCAAGCATAAGCAGCTGTTCTACTGGAGCCATGGGCTGCAGAAACGCCTGGGGCTGCAACGCGAGGTGCCGGCGGATATCCAAGTGCAGATCGGCAGCCAGTGGTGGTGCTTGCGCCGCCGCACGGTGGAGTGGATTCTGGATTTCACCCGCAAGCGCCGCGATGTGATGCGGTTCTTCCGCACCACCTGGATCCCGGATGAAACCTTCTTTCAGACCCTGGTGCGCCACCTGATCCCGGAAGCCGAGATCGAGACCCGCACCCTCACCTTCCTGATGTTCACCGATTACGGGATGCCGGTGAATTTCCACAATGACCATTACGACCTGCTGCTGAGCCAGGATTTTTTGTTCGCCCGCAAGATCAGCCCGGAAGCGACCGAGCTGAAGTCGCGGCTCGGGCGGCTTTACGCGGCGCAAGGCGTCGACTTCCAGATCTCCAACGAGGGGCGCAGCCTGTATAAATTCCTGGCCCAGCGGGGCCGGATCGGGCGCCGGTTTGCGCCACGGTTTTGGGAGACCGAAAGCTCGCTGGGGCGCGAGCGCGAGCTGCTGATCGTGGTCTGCAAGAAATGGCACGTGGCCAAGCGGCTGCTGGAGCAGATCCGCCAGGTGACCAATATCCCGGCCATCGAATACCTGTTCGACGAAGAAGACACCCCGTTGCCCGACCTCGGCGGTATCCAGGCGGCGCTGATGAAACGCACCCGCCATCGCCGCGCGCTGATGCGGATGCTGTTCGAATACTATGAGTCCGATCAGCTGATCATCTGCCTGGATCCCGGCGCCGTCGACCTGATGAATGATTTCCATTCCGACCGCTCTTCGACCCGTTTTCTGCAGATCGAATGCGAATTCAGCGACGACTACCTGACCGGCCACGCGCACAGGGTCGGGCTGGCGGGTGAACGCACACCGCAATTGACGCTGGAGCGGCTGCTGCCGACAATCCGCAACGACATCCTGCATGAAAACGACCGCATCCGCGATGCCGGGTTCAGCCAGCTGTTCCATATGCGGGAAAGCAGCAGCCCGGAGGAAAACGCAGGGCAGCTGCGCGGTTTTCTGGGGCTGACCGAGGAGAAAGCCATGCAGATCGCCGGAACCCATTACCTGTTCGCAGATTGACCCGGCCGCCGCGCGCGGCAGCCCGCATTGACTAGACCAGGATTGCGGCTTCGTCCTATGCCCATGGCCGGCTCTGCCGGGCCTGGACCATGAAGACCGAAAGGAGTGAAAGATGGCAGACCAGCCGGAACGCAAAGCCGTCTTCCTGACCGGCAGCCTGATGCGGCATGTCACCCGCATGTCGCTGACCGCCAGCATAGGGCTGATGGCGATGTTTGCGGTTGATTTCGTCGACATGGCCTTTATCGCGATGCTGGGAAATGACGCGCTGGCAGCTGCGGTGGGATATGCCGGAACGCTGCTGTTTTTCACCAATTCGATCAATATCGGACTGTCCATCGCTGCAGGTTCACTGGTGGCGCGGGAGCTGGGCGCGGGCAGGCCGGGTCAGGCGCAGCATTATGCCACCAGCGTGGCCGCCATCGGGGGGTTGATAGGGCTTTTGATGCCGGTCCTGGTGCTGGCCTATCTGGAACAGATCCTGGCGCTGCTCGGTGCCGAGGGTGAGGTGCTGCGGCTGGCCATGCGCTATGTCTGGATCATCCTGCCGACGATGTGGGTAATGGCGCTGGCAATGACCGGCATGGCGGTGCTGCGCGCCCATGGCGATGCGCGCCGGTCAATGATGGCGACACTGTACGGCGGCGGGTTGAACGCGGTGCTGGACCCGCTGCTGATCTTTGGCCTGGGACTGGGGCTGGACGGGGCAGCCATTGCTTCGGTGCTGGCGCGCACCTGTATGCTGGGGGCCGCCTTCTGGCCCGCCATCCGGGTGCATCAGGGCTTCATGCCGCCCTCGCTGCGGCAGATCGGCGGCGACCTGCGGGCGATCCGGGCCATTGCGGTGCCTGCGGTGCTGACCAATGTCGCAACCCCGCTCGGCAACGCCATTGTCCTGCGCGAAATCGCCCAGTTCGGCACTGAGGCGGTCGCCGGGATGGCGGTGATCGGGCGCTTGATGCCGGTGGCCTTCTCGGTGATCTTTGCGCTGTCCGGCGCCATCGGCCCGATCATCGGCCAGAACTTTGGCGCCGGGCAGTTTGCCCGCGTCCGCCAGGCGTTTCTGGCTGGCGTCACCTTTACCGCGGTGTACGTTCTGCTGATGGCGGCAGTGCTGTTTGCCCTGCGCGAGCCGATCGCGGATCTGTTCTCTGCCACCGGTGAGACCCGCGCGCTGATCTATCTGTTCTGCGGGCCGCTGGCGCTGGCGTATTTTTTCAACGGGGTGCTCTTTGTCGAAAACGCCAGCTTCAACAACCTCGGCCACCCGGTCTATTCCACCTGGATCAACTGGGGCCGTCACACCCTGGGGACCTGGCCGCTGGCAGTGCTGGGCGGCGTCCTGGGCGGTGCGCCGGGGGTGCTGCTGGGCCAGGCGGCCGGCGGGGTGATCTTTGCCTGCCTGGGCGGGCTGCTGGTGCACCGGGTGCTGCTGCGGCTGACCCGGCCTGCCGCGGTCGATGCCTTTGCCCCGCAGAACCGGCTGCACGCCCTGATGGGGCGCCGCGGCTGGTAGTCCGTCATCAGCCCTGCATCACCGCAGAACTCGCCAGATGTTCGGCGATCCAGTCAAACACCAAGCTGGGCCCCCGCAGGCGGCTGGAATAGTCGCGCGACATCACATAGCCGGCATCGCTGACCACCGCATCCGGCACCGCCCTGACCAGCGACCCGTTCTGAAGCAGCCTGTCGATCAGCCCCAGCCAGCCCAGGGCAATACCATCGCCCGACACGGCCGACTGCACCACCATGTCGTAGTTGTTGAAACTGATGTAATTCTTCGACCGCTCCCCCGCGATGCCCAAGCGGTCGAACCAGCCTTGCCAGGTCTGCCACTCCGCTGATGCCGGTTTCGACAGGCTGAGCAGCTGAAAATCCAGCAAGCTTGCAGCTGAAGGCACCGGGCCATGCCTTTCCAGATAGGCCGGGCTGCACACCGCCCCGACCCGCTCCTGCAACAGCATCACATCGCCGTCGCCCATACTGCTGCGCGGGCCGACGTGAATCTTGATATCGCAATCCTCGCCATAGTCGTCCGGCGGCACTTGGCTGGCCAGGATCTGGATTTCGATCTCATCCCCCAATTCGGCGCGCAAATGCGACAGCCGCGGCAAAAGCCAGAAACTGGCAAAGGCAAAATCCGCCGAAATCCGCACCCTGGGGCGGGACTTTCGCTCCAGCAGCGACGCCATGGAATTTCCCATCTGCGCCATTGCCGGACGGACCACATTCAACAGCCGCACCCCCTCGTTGGTCAGCGACACACCGCGGTGCTCGCGCCGGAACAGGGCAATGCCCAATTCGGTCTCAAGCCCTTTGATTTTCTGCGAGACCGCCGATTGCGTCAGCCCCAGTGCTTCGGCTGCGCCCGTAAAGTTTCCATGCCGGGCCACCAGGTCGAACGTGTGCAAAGCGACCAGGCTGTAGCTCAGCTTCCTATTAATGCTGCTAATGTCATTCATAAATTATTGCCTACTGCAAAAGGCAGAATTTTTGTACCAGAAAATGCCCTGTGTAAGATCTGCTAAGCCGTAGCCCCGGGCGGCATCAATGGGCAGATCAACAGAAAACAGGGATTCTTCATGTCAATCAAACCTCCTTTAACGGATCTGCCGATCGGCACGTCCGACAGCGGATTTTACCGGGGCTTCAGCCAGATCGTCACCATTTCGTCAAAACTGATGATCGGCGGGCTGGTGGTCTGGGCCATTGCCTTTCCCGAACAATCCGGTGCGGTGCTGAATTCGATCAACGGCTTCATCCTCTCCTCCTTCGGCGCCTGGTACATCTGGACCGTGGCACTGTTCGTGCTGTGCTGCATCGCGCTGGCAATATGGCCCACCGCCGGGCGGCTGAAGCTGGGCCAGGACCAGGACAAACCGGAGTTTTCCAACTTCTCGTGGTTTTCGATGATGTTCGGGGCCGGTATCGGCGTCGGCATGCTGACCTGGGCCGTGGCCGAGCCGATCTATCACTGGAACAACAACCCCGAAGTGATCCAGGGCCTGACCAATGGCGGCGCGGCGGATAACATCCGCATGGCCTATAAATGGTCATTCCTGCATTGGGGGCTGGGCGCCTGGGCCTGCTATGCAATCGCCGGGCTGGCACTAGGGTTCTTCAGCTACCGCCGCGGCCTGCCGCTGACCATGCGGTCGTCGCTGACGCCGCTGTTCGGCGCCCGGCTGTCCGGGTCCATCGGCCATCTGGTGGATATCGTCGCCGTGGTCGCCACCATCCTTGGCGTCGCCCAGACCCTGGGCTTCGGGGTGGAGCAGTTTGTCTCTGGCCTCACCCGTATTGGCATCGGCGGCCTGACCAACGAGGCCGGTACGGCCAATACCGCAGGTGTGATCGTGGCAATCCTGGTGATCATGCTGGCCTCCACCGCCTCGGCGCTGTCCGGCGTGGGCAAGGGGATCAAATGGCTCTCCAACATCAACATGGTGCTGAGCATCGCGCTGCTGAGCTTTTTCCTGCTGTTCGGCTCCACCTTCTTTGGCCTGCAGGCGCTGGTTGTCGGGCTGTGGGACTACCTGATTGCGCTGCCGGATATGATGTTCCGTGTCTGGACCGGCGACGGCAACCCGGACAGCGTGGCCACAAAACTGGAAGGCTGGCAGGGCGGCTGGTCGGTGTTCTACTGGGCCTGGTGGATTGCATTCGCCCCGTTTGTCGGCCTGTTCCTGGCCCGCATCTCCAAAGGCCGTACCATCCGCGAGTTTGTGCTGGGCGCCATGATCGTGCCCTCGCTGATGTGTTTTGTCTGGTTCACCTGGGCCGGCGGCACCGCCATCGACCTCGAGCTTTACGGCGGCGCAAACGGCCAGATCGCCAGCGCACCCGATGGCGACAAGATCTTTGCCATGGTACAATACATGCTGTCGCCCTGGGTCGGCTGGGCGATGTCGGTGATGATCGTGGTGCTCTTGATGACCTATCTGGTCACCACGGCGGACAGCGCGGTGCTGATCGTCAACACCATCAACGCCGCCGGTGACGAAGGCCCCAAGGCCCGCCCGCATATCATCTTCTGGGGTGTGGCGCTTGGCGCGGTGGTGACGGCGCTGCTGCTGGTCGGCGGATTGAAGGCAATCCAGACCGCTATGGTGATCGGCGCCCTGCCCTTTTCGGTTGTGATGGTGCTGCAATGCGCGGCCCTGATCAAGGCGATCTACAACGACGGCCGCCGCGAACAGGCAGGTCTGGCTACCACCATCACCCAGGAGCCGGCCGAGTAAGGCATCTCCCCGTGAATGGCCGCTGGCGGGCAGGGCGGCCGTTCGCACTCTCCATATCTGCTGCCCGCACCTTTTCCGGCGCTGAGCACAGCAACAAAGGAAGCAAAATGACCAAATTCTACAACAGGGAAACTCTCCACCCCGCCGCCCGTATGCATGCGGAAGAAGCGGCCCTTGGCAAACTGGACCGCCGCGAGTTCCTGTCCCGCGCAACCGCGCTTGGGGTGACCGCCTCTGCCGCCTACGGCATGATCGGCCTCAGCCAGCCGGTGCAGGCGGCAGTCAATCCCCAGCAGGGCGGCACCATCCGCATCCAGCAGGTGGTGCGCGCGCTGCTTGACCCGCCGCTGTTCAACTGGCCGCAGCTGGGCAACCTGGTGCGCGGCTATCTGGAATATCTGGTGCAATACAATGCCGACGGCACCTTTGAACCGCGTCTGCTGGAAAGCTGGGAGGTCAACGAGGATGCCACCGAATACCTGCTGCACATCCGCCCTGGCGTGAACTGGAACGACGGCCGCGGCACCCTGACCGCCAAGGACGTCGCCTATAACTTTGCCCGCTGGTGCGATGGCAAGTGGGAAGGCAACTCGATGGCGGCCCGCATGGGGTCGCTGCAGAACGAGGCCGGCGACGGCCCCGCCGAAGGCGCGCTGGAGGTGGTCGACGACCTGACGCTGAAGGTAAAGCTCACCCGCCCGGATATTACCATTATCCCGGCAGTCACCGAATACCCCGCCGCCATCGTACCGGACGGCTGGTCGGGCGATCCGGGCGCCGATCCGGTCGGCACCGGGCCTTATAAGCTGGTGGAATACGAGGTCGGCGTGAAAGTCGCGCTGGAAAAGAACACCGATCACGAATGGTGGGGCGAAGGCGCCTATCTTGACCGGATTGAATTCATCGACTTCGGCACCGATGCCTCCACCCACCTGTCGGCCGCCGAGGCCGAAGAAATCGACATGACCTACGAAACCGTGGGCGAATATGTCGATATCTTCACCTCCATCGGCTGGAACGTGAGCGAGTCGGTTTCTGCCAATACCCTGGTGCTGCGCACCAACCGCGACGCCGAGGTCGATGGCGCGCAGCCCTATGCCGACGCCCGCGTCCGCCGCGCTCTGGCGCTGGCCTGCGATAACGCGGTGCTGCTGGAGCTGGGCTATGACGGCCGCGGCACCCTTGCGGAAAACCACCACGTCTGCCCGATCCACCCGGAATACGCCGACATTGGCGCTCCGGTGCGCGACGCCGACGCCGCGCGCCAGCTGATGGAAGAAGCCGGGATGCTCGATTTCGAGCATGAGCTGTAC
The DNA here is from genome assembly GCF_001593695.1 of Leisingera sp. F5. NCBI lineage: Bacteria > Pseudomonadati > Pseudomonadota > Alphaproteobacteria > Rhodobacterales > Roseobacteraceae > Leisingera > Leisingera sp. F5. The sequence goes on from NZ_LUKH01000009.1 coordinate 160,132, forward strand.
TCCATCGATGACGACTGGCGGCGCAATACCACCGATGCGCTGGCAGCACAGATGCGCGACGCAGGCCTCAAGGTCAAACGCACGGTGCTGCCCGGCAACACCTTCTGGAACGACTGGGACAAATATCCCTTCAGCTCCACCGACTGGGGCCACCGCCCGCTGGGGGTGCAGGTGCTGACACTGGCCTATAAAACCGGGGTGGCCTGGAATGAAACCGGCCTCGCCAGCGCCGAGTTCGACAGCATGCTGGAGGCCGCCTCAGCCATTGCCGATGCCGATACCCGCCGGGGGCATATGGAGAAGATTGAGCAGTTCATGCGCGAGGACGGCACCGTGATCCAGCCCTACTGGCGCTCGCTTTACCGTCACGCCCGTCCCGGTATCATCGGTGCCGAAAGCCATCCGATCAACGAAATCCACGTGCACAAGCTGGCACTGGAAGCCTGATCAGGCCTCGAATAGAAGGGCGCGCGCCAGACCCGGCGCGCGCCCGTTTTCATCAGATATCGACCTCTACCCGGCCAATCGGGTTGGAACAGCAGGCCAGGATATAGCCCGCCTCCACGTCTTCTTCCGAGATGCCGCCGTTGTGGACCATATGCACGTCGCCCGCGGTTTTCTTGACCTTGCAGGTGCCGCAGATGCCAAAGGTGCAGCCCGACGGGATATTCAGCCCCGACGCCTTGGCCACCGCCAGCACGGTGTCGGTCTCGGTGCAGGCCGCCATCACACCGGAGGCCGCAAAGCTGATCTCGGCGGCAGCGGTCTCTTCCGGCACCACATCGTCGATCTCGGGCGCATCTGCCGCAGTCTCAACCGGCGCGCCAAAGCTCTCCTGGTTGTAGTTCTCCATGTCGAAGCCCAGGCCGTTGAGCATGTCGCGCACCGCCTGCATGAAGGGTTCCGGCCCGCAGCAGTAGACCTCGCGCTCCAGATAATCCTGCGCAATCAGGCCCAGCATGATCTGATTGAGCTGGCCGCGGTAGCCGGTCCAGACCTGATAGGGGTCGTCCTCCTCCACCACCAGGTTCAGCTTCAGCCCCGGCAGCCGCGACGCCATGCTTTCCAGCTGCTGGCGCGCGATAATCTCGCTGGGGCGCTTGGCGCAGTTGATAAAGCAGATGTCGGGCGACTGGCCGCGGTCAAACAGATACTGCGTCATCGACAGGCTGGGCGTGATGCCGGAACCTGCAGAGATGAACAGGAACTTGCCGTTCGGGCGCTTGGGCAGGGTGAATACACCCGCCGGTCCCGACGCTCGGATATGCCTCCCCGGCCTCAGGTGGTCCAGCATCCAGCGGGTGCCGATGCTGTCGCCCTGCGCCTTGACCGTCACCGAGATCGACAGCGGGCGCGAGGGCGAAGAGCTGATGGTGTAGGTCCGCCAGACGGTTTCACCAGGCACCGGCAGCTCCAGCGTCAGAAACTGGCCGGGCTGGTACTTGAACCACGCACCGGACGGCGCGCGGAAGCTGAAAGTGGCGGTGTTTGGCGCTTCCGGCACAACCGAGACGCATTCCAGCATCTCGTCGTCCTTCCACGCCAAGGTTTCGTCCAGCGTCTCGAAATTAGCCTGCAGTCCCATGTGCTTACTCCGCCGCGATCAGGTGACGGCCGGTCAGCGCGCGGGTCAGGTGCTCGGCATACCAGTTGGAGAACTGAATGACGCCGCTTTCCTGCACTTCCGAATACGGACCGGGTTCATAGGCGGGGGAGTTGATGCCCTGCTGGTTGTCCTCGACCACGATGCGGTCCTCGTCATTGGTCGCCATCCAGACCTCGGTCAGGCGCTTGATGTCATAATCCTGGCCCTCAACCGCGTCTTTGTGCACCAGCCATTTGGTGGTGACTTCGGTCTCGGTCGGGCTGATCGGAGTGACCCGGAACACAAGAGAATGATCCGGCAGGAAGTGGTTCCAAGTTGTCGGATAGTGGAACTTCAGCAGCGTGCCGGCATCGGCAAAGGGCACCCGGCCCAGCGGCTTGGCCACCGCGGCCTTGCCATCCATGGTATAGCTTTCCGCGCCCTCATTCAGCGGCATCCGCGCCAGCCGGTGCTGACCGCGCGCATCCATGCGGAACTGTGCCGGGCAGCCTGCCGCTTCGATCCGGTCAAAGTGCTTTTGCAGATGCGGCGGGGTCTCGCCGCCCTCAACGCCAGTGACAGACGGATCTTCCGGGAAGCTCCGGCACAGCGCCGGGTGGTTGCCGCCGCAGTGATAGCATTCGCGGTTGTTTTCCCAGACCAGCTTCCAGTTGCCGTTCTCGATGATCGAGCTTTCATAGGCGACCTTGGCATTGCCCAGGTCATGCGGCTCCAGATAGGGGCGGGCGACGTCGGCAAAGGCGTCAAAATCCGGTGCCTCATCCGCCAGGCAGATATAGATCAGACCGGCCAGATCACGGCAATGCACCGGCTTCAGCCCGTGTTTGGAGGCATCGAAATCCGGCCCCATGTCCCGCGCCCACAACAGCGAGCCGTCCAGCTCATAGGTCCACTGGTGGTACGGGCAGACCAGCTTGGGAGAGCTGCCCTTTTTCGCCTTGCACACAACCGAACCGCGGTGGCGGCAGGCGTTGTGGAAAGCACGCACTTCGCCATCAGTGCCGCGCACGATGATGACGTTATACGACCCCACCTGATGGGTCACATAATTGCCCGGTTTCGGAACTTCGCAAGCGGGAATGGCAAACAGCCACTCGCGGTAGAAAATCTGCCGCATGTCCAGATCCAGCACCCCCGGATCGGTATAGAACGCCTGTTCCATGGAATAGTTTTTCTGCCGGGCCACCAGTTTGGCCAGAATCTCGCTGTCCTGAAGCATTTGCTTCTCTCCTTTGCCGCATCCCCGCGACGGGTTGGCTGGGTGCAGGCATGGGGAGAGAGATTGCAGGCCGCACGCCCGCAACCGCCCTGCCGCCGCCCGCGGTTGACGTTGTCTTGGCAAGGCTGGTTTCCGGACTGTCCCGGGGCCATTCGGCGGCGGGGCCTGGCACCTTCCCGAAGCGCTTGCTTCAGTGGTCATTGCCATGCCTTGCCCGGGGTCACCGTTGCGGGGGCAGTGCCGGAATTTCACCAGCTTCCCAATTCTCCGCCCCGAAAGGCGGCACCTTGCTACCCGCGGTATTGCCCGATTTCCAACAAAGGGACGGAGACAAATCCGACCCGCGAAAACCGGAAAAAGACATGCATGTTTCTTGCGCCCAAGGGGCAGAACACGCCCGGAATCTCAAACCGGCACCTGTCAGTCTGTTTGCGGCAAGACGCTGAAGTCGCAAGCAGACCCACGCGACTCGCGCAACCGAATCGATTCGCCCTCCACTGCGCAGCCGCCGCATGCCCTTTGCCGGCACGTCAAAGCGGCACCTGCAGCCCCGCTTTGACCCGGTTCACAACCACATTGGAGTGAAACCGCCTGATGTTGGGATTGTCCGTGAACACCTGGCGGCTGAAATCCTCATATGCCGCCATATCCGTGGCCGTCACAATCAGAATGAAATCCGTGTGCCCAGTCACATAATAGCATTGCTGAACGTCTTCGAGCGCCAGCATGGACCGGCGGAACTCATCCAGAAGGTCGGTGCGTTCCCGCTCCAGCTCAACCTCGACAATAAAGGTCATCGGGCGGCCCACCGCTTTGGCCGACAGAACGGAAATATCCGCCTCGATGACGCCTTCCTCCCGGAACCGCTTCAGCCGCCGCTGAACGGAAGAGCGCGAGATCCCGGCAAGGCTCCCCAATTCATCAGCCGTCAGCCGGTTGTCCCGCTGAAGAATCGCCAGAAGCCGTTTGTCCGCATCATCAAGAATACTTGGCATACTGCTCACTCAACATCTAAGTTTCGATCACTTTACCCGAAGTCTGATAAGCTTTCAGGAATTTTGCCCGCAAACCTGCACTACTCTTGGCACCACAAACATACCTTGCCCGCCAAAGGACCTATCATGCGCAAATTGCCCGAACTGTCCCACAGACACGCCGACCACCGCAGCTACCCGCCCGGGGTTGCCTATATGGACGGGCAATACTTGCCGATGCACGAGGCAAAGCTATCGGTGCTCGACTATGGCTTCCTGCATTCAGACGCGACCTATGATGTTGCGCACGTCTGGGAGGGTGCCTTTTTCCGGCTGGAAGACCACCTGAACCGCTTCTTCCGCGGCATGGATGCGTTGCATATGTCGGTGCCCTACGGCAAGGCGCAAGTGACCGAAATCCTGCACAATTGCGTGGCCCTGTCCGGGCTCAGGCAGGCTTATGTGGAATTCATCTGCACGCGGGGGACCTCGCCGGACTTCAGCCGGGACCCAAGGCAGGCCGAGAACCGCTTCATTGCCTTTGCCATCCCCTTCGGCTCTGTCGCCAGCGAAGAACAGATGCAGCACGGCCTGCACATGGCGGTGACGGATGTGCAGCGCATCCCGCCAGGCTCGGTTGATCCCACGGTCAAGAACTACCACTGGCTGGACATGGTAAAGGGGCTTTACGCAGCCTACGGCCGGGGCGCCGACACTGCCCTGCTGGTTGATGGCAACGGCAATATATCGGAAGGCCCCGGTTTCAATGTTTTCGCCATCAAGGACGGCGCGGCCGCAACTCCGGACACCAGCGTCCTGCTGGGGGTCACCCGCCAGACGGTCTTTGACATTTGCGCACAGATGGGGGTCCCGTGTTCTGCCCGGAACCTTGCCGTTGAGGATCTGAAAAAGGCCGATGAAGTCTTCGTAACCTCAACGGCAGGCGGGGTCATGCCAGTCACCCGCATTGACGGGCAACCGGTTGGCACCGGCAGGACCGGCCCGCTCTTCAACCGCATCCTGGCGGCCTATTGGCAGCTTCACGATAGTGGCGAACATCGCGACCCGGTCATGTATCCGGAGCCGGCGGGGAAATAGCCGCGCCAGACTGTGGCGTGCCAGACAGAACAGGGCCGCCCTACCAGCGGCCCCTCCTCACTTCGACTTCCAGGTATCCAGCCAGCGGCGGACCCGGCCCTTGCGCTCGGCGATTGCATCGCCCGCCGCATGCAAACTGTCCTCGGCGCTTTCGATCATCGGGTCGATGCGCGACCGGCGGAACCGGCGCCAGCGGACATAGACGGCCCAGAAAACCGCGGCCAGAAGTACCAGGAAAATGATCGAGAACCAGTTGGTGGGCTTGTCCTCCGGCCCTGCCACCGGATTGATCGTCACCGCATTGGGAAAGATCGACAGAAACTCGTTGCGCCAGCCGTAATGCAGCACCGCCACCCATTCCGGGTTTGCCTTGGTCGAGATGCTGTCATTTGCATCGGTATAAAGGTTCGCGGTGTCGAACTTGAAATAGGGCGGCCAGTTCCAGCCGGTATCCTCGTTGCGGTAGACCATGTTGCGGCCGTTACCGCGCACCGCCTGGATGAACTGCACATCGCGGTTGATCAGCTCAGCCGACTGGTCGTCCGGCTGCGACCAGAAGACCCGCGTCCAGTCGTTCAGCTCCTGCCGCTCCTCATAGGTGTTGACGATGCGCACCACGTCGTATTGCGGCAGCGTGTAATGCAGGAAGGCGCCGAACAGCACCCAGATGGTGATCAGGAAAGCCCATTTGATGAAACGCATCTGCTGCACCTCACATGAAGTTAATGACGTAGACCAGAAGCGCCAGCGCCCCCAGCGGAATGATATAGACCAAGAGGATCAGCTTGCGCCGGAACGAGCGGTCGTATTGTTTCAGCCCCCGCTGGATGAAGGCGCGGCGGTCGCCGGTCAACCCCTTCTGTTTCCAGCGGCGTTTCAACTTCATCCGCCGCATCTCACGCGAGTACAGCGAGACCGCACCATAGGCCACGGTCAGCACCACCAGCAGGATCAGAACAAGGCGGAAAAAGCCGAACATCCCTAACGCCCTCTCACCCGGTTCACAGCACCCCAGGGGCCAACCCGCTCAACCACCCCCTTGCGCCGGTTCCGCGGCAGCCGGGGCATCCGCCCCTCCATATCCGGCTCATGCCCGAAAAGTGCGGCGCGCGCGCCGGCCTTGTCCACCGCATATTCTCGTGCCAGAAACTCCGCCGCGTAAGATCTCTTGGTCTCCGGCCAGCCGCGGTACTGGCGGTAGAATTCCTCCTTGTGGCAGATGAACATCTGGCGGAAGTCATGCGGGCACAGCTCTGCCAGCAGCATGTTGACCAGATCCCGCTGGGCCGTGTCCGACGCCCGCAAGGAATAGAAATAGGCCGGATGGTCCGAGCGGATCTTCGGCCACTTGCCGCCCCCCTCAGCCCAGCGCACCAGCGCCGCCAGCCCCTCAAACTCCTCCGGCAGCTCATCCGCATGCCGCGCCGCCATCCGCCGCAGGTCCGACCGCGACAGCCCGGTCAGGTCCCGGCCCTTCTCCGTCAGCACCGAAACCGCCAGGAACCCCATCTTCTGCCGCAGGATCGCCGCGCCATCGACGCCGCGCGCCCGGACCACCGGCTCTGCCAGCCCGTTCAGCTCCAGGAACTTGGCAATCGCATTGCGCTCCTCCAGATCGAACACATGTTTCAGCGGCACGCCTTCGGGCTTTGCCCCGCTGGCAATCACCGCCGGATGCCCGGCATCCTGAAACACATAAAGCCCGCCGAAATGCGCGGTCCAGAAGTTCGACTGCTCAAAGACCTCATGCTCCAGATGCACCGGATTGCGGGTCACATCGCCGGTCTTCTCTGCCGTCGCAATCATCTCGCCGATCAGATCATCATTAAACCAGGCATCCTCCCCGGTCTTGAACCGCTCCACCAGTTCCGTCAGACGGTCAGCATGGCGCAGCGTGCCGCGGGTGGTATCCGCCTCGATCCGCACCTGGCGGATGTCGAACAGCTTGGCCGGTGAGGATACCTCAAACACCGAATTCACCAGCTCGCCCGCCACCGCATCCGTCGCGGTCAGCGCAAACAGCTGGCGTTCATTGACCTCGATGAACCGGCGCAGAATGTCCCGGCTGGTGGAGAATTTCACGTGAAGCAGCGGGCAGCGTTTCTGCTCTGTCGACAGCAGAATGAACTGCCGGTTCACGCCCGCATGGTTCAGATAGTGATCATCCCCCAGCTCATCGCCGATTTCCGGCGAAAACCCCGAGATATCGACGTGGAAGTCCTTCAGAGCCGTGGTCTTGCCGGTCAGATGCTTCAACGCGCGGTTATACCGCTCCACCAGCGCCGGCGAGGCCACATGGAAGAGATTGCCGAACATCAGGCCATGCTGGATGAGGCGTTTCATGCAGTCCTCCTTTCCGCATCAAGCGAGCAATCCGCCCGTTTCCAGAGCAGTTGCAACAATTCCCTGCCCGAGGCGCTTGCGGCTCGGGCAGCGCCCGTCCGCCCCCCTGGGCGGGCGCTTCGCTTCCGCCCGCGGACAGGCTCTGCCCTTGTGTTGTGCGATACGTCCATCACAACCTTCCTTGCGCCTTATCCAACGCCCGCCTTCCAAGAAATAGTGAAAGTCCAAAAAACACGGAAGTAACCGGGACCAACAAGGACATTGAGATCCGTTCCATGAAAAGGGCAGCGCCTAAGATGCCAGAAAAAGTGACAACGCCCTGCCCCATTTCGCCAACATGGAAAGCTGCAACGATCAGAAAGATCACCATTGGCACAAGGAGAACGGGAAGGAATGTCACGGAGAACGCTGATTTCAACGGCACCTCTTTCTTCCCAAGCCTGTGCCCCATCACGATCCCGGCAATCACAGCGTAGACCGCGGTGAGCCCCGAAACCACAAGAGCAACATATCCAAAGAAAATCCCCAAGACTTACTTCCCCTCCAGATACCGCCGCTTGGCCTCTTCCTGCCGCCCGAAATCGCGCACCATGTTCTCGATCGCCACCTCATCCGACTTATCGGCATAGCGGAACTCGCTGTCGGCGTAGCGATTGATCTCCTGCACCACCATGTCGACCGTGATCGGCACGCGCAGCTCTGCAATCATCGCGGATTTGGTCTCGTAATCCTTGAACAGGAACAGCTCCGGGTTCTCCATCCAGTCATCCGGCAGCTCGAAATCCATCGCCCGGACCTTGACCGCATCGGTGATGTTCTTGATGGCGCGGCCGGTGAAGCGTTCATCCGCCTGCTGAATGGCCTTCAGGTACGTGCCCAGCTTGGCCAGATCATCCATCTCGCCAATCTGATCCCGCACCCGGCCAAAGACCTCCATCAGCCCCGGCTCCTGCGGGCGGTTATAGGCCTCGAACGACCGCGCCACCGCCCGTCTGATCTCCTGCGCGCCGTACAGATCATGCTCGCCCAGCGGGATGCTATGGTTCTTGCCCATCAAGAGCGTCAGGATATCGATGTAATCCTCCCGCGTCTGCGGCCCGTCCACTAGGAACCGCGCCCCCGCCCGCTGGCGCAGCGCGTCGTCCACATTCTCCGGATAGTTGGAGAACATGCCAAAGGTGCAGTTGCCGCGCACCACGGTGTTGGCGCCGGCAAAGGCCTCCATGAACACCGCCGTCACCTCCTGCTGGCCCGCGCTGGACTGCCGGTCGCCGCGCTTGCCCGCAATCTGGTCGATGTCGTCGATGGTGCCAAAACCGATCACGCCCGGATCAATCACGTTCTGGATGAAGCTCTTGGCGTTCTGGCCTGATTTGCCCTGATAGCTGTCGATATTGTCGATGCCGAAATTCTGGTAGCGGAAGGCATAGCCCGCGTTCTGGCAATAGTCATGCACCAGCCCCGCCATCATCTGGATCAGCGTTGTCTTGCCGGTCCCCGGCTTGCCATCGCCCATGAAGGTAAAGATAAAGCCGCCCATCTCGGCAAACGGGTTCAGGCGGCGGTCGAAATCATAGGCCATCAGCATCTTGGCCAGCCGCAGGGCCTGGTATTTGGCGATATGGTTGCCCACCACCTCATGCGGCTTCTTGAACGCCATCGTCAGGGTAGTGGACTTCGCCTTGGCCGCCGCGTCAAAGCCGCTGATGGTCAGATCATCCGCCTCCACCCGCCAGGCCGCGGCGGAGAACGCCTCCAGCCGGCCCGCGGTCTGCGCGCGCAAGGACGCCTTCTCCATCAGCTGCTCGGCATAAGCCGCTGCCGCCGCAATCAGATGCGCATCGTCGGGCGCATGCTGTGCCAGCTTCTGGTCCAACTCCCACAGCGCCCCGTGCAGGGCCAGCGGCGCGTTGTCCGTCAATAGCTCCTCCGCCTCGCCTACCTCGGCCTGCGCCTCGCTCCCGTGCGGCGCCAGCAGATAGGCCGCAGCATTGGCAAAAACATGCGCCGCAATCAACGCCTCGGCGGCCAGCAGCTCGGTAAACTCCCCCTTGCGCGCCGCATCCAAAGACCCCGCCAAATTGGCCCGCTTCAGATCACCCAGCCCGGAGACATCCGCATAAGCCTCCCCCATCGCCAAGGAGATCGCCAGCGCCCGCCGCAGGCAATGCTGCAAGGTCGCCTGCAGCGGCGAGGTCAGCGGATCATCGTCATCCGCAGCTTCGATGCGGGCAATCAGATGCACCCCTTCGGGACGCGCGGTGGAGCGCGTCACCAGCCCCGGCGTGGTCGAGCGGAACCGCCGCCGCGTGCCAACGCCTGAGGACCGCTCCGGCGCCTTAACCTCCACCGCAGGCTTGGCAATGCGCGGCGTGTGATCAAACCCGTCCAGCATCGCCGCCGCAGCGGGGTAATGCTTGCGGATATCTTCTTCCCGCAGCTCCATCTGATTGCCTGAAATGCTCATCTCACCCTCTCAATCCGCCAGACGCTCCGCAAACTCCGGAACCCGCTCTTCATCTTTTCAAAAGTACTCCCGCCGGAGGCTCCCGCCGCAGCCACAACCGCAGGCGTCAATACCGCAGCACCTGCCCCGCCTCGCTCACCACAAACTTCTGCACATCGCCAAACCCCGGCGGGTCCAGCTCTGCCAGCACCTGGAACGGGCGCTGCGGCAGGATGATAGCGCGCTGGGTCCGGGTCGCGCCGGTGTCCGCGCCGCGCCCGCCAAAGGGGTCCAGCGCAAAGATCTCCCGCTCCACGGTGCCGAACCAGCCCGATCGCTCGTCGCGCACCTCTTCGCTTTCCAGCTCCTCCAGCGTCCAGGCCAGCGCCCAGTCCTGACCGGCAGGCGCCTCCGCTTCCTCCAGCACCCGGTGCAGCGGGCCGGACTGCTCGGTATAGGCGGAGGAATACATCGGGCCCACGTGGTAGCGGCGCAGATGCTTGGGGTGGAGGTCGTCGAAATCCTCGTCAAACCCCTTGGCGATGGTCACCAGCTTCAGCCCGGCCAGGGCCTGCGCCATCAGATGCGCCTGGACCTCGGGCCAGCGGCGCTCGTCCTTCGGCAGCGCCACCTTGCCGCTGTCCTCCAGCTCCATCAGGTAGATCACCGGCAGGTTCACCTGACTGTCATAAGCGGCCCAATGCAGCAGAAAGCGCCGGCGGCGCGGGCCAAGGTTTTCCAGCCATTCGCAAACCGGGTCGTTCTGCGTCCAGAACAGCTGCCCCTTCAGAAGCTCTTGGTAATAGAGCCGCTGCGACAGCGCGAATTGCAGCTTTGACGGCACCACCCGGTCCGAGATGATGGTGCGCACCATGTCGTCTTTGAGCTGCGCCTCGCTGGCCATATTGGCCAGATGCCGCTCCGCCTGCTGGGCGTCATTGGCCATGGTCATCAGCTCAGCCGCCACTGGAAAGCCACTGTCGCGCTTATCCATTGCCAGGCTGCCAAAGAAACGGCCCGTGTCGCGCCCCGCCATCAGGTATTTCATCGAAAGCGCGCGGAAGGTGAAATTGAGCCGCATCAGATAGGCCGTCAGCACCTTCACATCGGATTTCGTAAGCCGCCCCTCCGCCTGCATCGCCGCCGCCACCCGCGTCAGATGCCGGATGATGGCGTCGAACTTCTGGAAATACCGGCGCGAAGCAAAGGTATCGCTGAGGCCCGCGTGGTCGTTTGAGGGATCGGTCATGCCAAACCTCCGGGGTGCGCAGTGGCCCGGATCGTGCCCGCCCCGCCCCCATCAAACCGCAGGTTTGCTTCCGGCAAAACGGCGGACGCGGTTTGCGCCCCCCCTTGGGCCCGGCGCGATCCTTTGCGCCGAAATTCACTGCTGAATCTTTTCATTCATCCAACTTTCATATCGCGCGTACCAAATAGACAGACCCGGCACCCAAAAGCTGAACACTCGCAGCAGATACCGTATTCCCCGCAACAGCTCCGAAGACGCCAAAAAGCCAATCGCAAACCAAAGGCCCCAGTTTCCAAATCGGGTGAAACCAATTACGAAGAAGCCCGCCGCAACAAAACCGGCCACAACGGTGCTTATCAGAAACCGCTTTTTGAGCAGCGCTTCCCGGGAACCCGGCCTGGCATCACCAAGCAGAGAACGCCTTCGGTAAGTCATCCCCCATACAGGTTCTTGTCGTGCTTCTCGACAATGGCCGCAAACCGGCGGGCAAAGCGTTCGTCGGCCTTGGCCTTCTTCTCCAGCACGTCGCGCGCGAACACCATGTTGCCCTCATGCGCTTCCAGCATATCGGCCATCTTCTGGTTGGTGGCGGTGCCGATCGCCGCCATCGCGGTCTGGGCTTCCTTGTCGGTCTGCACGCCGATCTCGTTGATCCTATGCGCCACGTCCTGCTGCTGTGCGGTTTTCAGCGATTTCGTGAGCGCGTCATACAGCACCACCCGCTGCGCCGTGTCCGTCTGCAGCTTGTTGATCAGAACCATCTGCGTCGCCGCCTGGTTCTGAAGGGAGTCGACCCAGGTCTTGCCCTTCTCGATATAGCGCTCCAGCGTCTGGGACTTGGCGAGCTTTACCTGCTCCTCTTGCACCATCGCGTTGTACTTGGCGTTCAGATCCGCCAGCTCAGTCTCCAGCTTGGTGCGCTCGGCGGCGTCCTGCTCGACCGAGATCTTGTTCTCCAGCTCGATGATCTGCGGATCCAGCGCGAAAATTCCGGCCCGCACCGCTTCCAGCTCCTGCACCGTGAATTCGCGGTCGTCTAGCGTCGCCGTCAGGTTTTCCTGCACCTTCTCGCGCTGCTCTTCCAGCGTCGCCAGCTGGCCCTCCAGCAGCTTCACGATCACGTCGGATTTGGCAATCAGATCCTGCAGCTTGTCGTCGATATTGGCGGTGCGCATCCGCTCCTGGCGCATCGAGTCGGACTTGCCGCTGCTGAAGAAGCCTACAAAGCTCTCCCAGCCGGTCTTGCCCCGCATCTCGTCAAAATCTTTCGAGAAGGCTGCAGTCACATCGTCCAGCCCCATGATCAGCTCGGCGATGTTGGCGTTCATCACGTCCGTGTGGGCGTGCACATCCTCCAGCGTCGCGTTCTCGATGTCGATACTGGCATCCTCGCCCGCCTCGATCTTGCTGCGGGCGGTTTCGATGCGCGAGGTCAGCGCCTCGATCTTGGACTGCGACTCCCGCACCTTGTCCTGGCTCTCCGCCACCATCTTCTCAAATTGGGAAACACTCATAGTATCCGTTCCTTCCCCTGAATTACTTGATCTGGATATAGGAATGTAAACAGGATTTACATCCCCTGGGGCGGCACAATTCCACCCGGTTCAAACGCACTGTTGCAGAGAGGCCGCACAAAGAAAAGCCCCGGAGAACACTCCGGGGCCGCTTCGCCGAATTGCGCCGTTTCACATGGTTTGCTGCTTGCCCAGAACCAGAAAGGTCATCATCCCGAAGGGCGGAATGCTTTCCTGTTGCTCGATGCTCAGCCGGTCCTCCTGCAGCACTGTCTCCAGCGCAAAATCCGAATGCCAGCCGATCACATTGGCCAGCGGCGCCGAAAGTTTTTCCAGCGACGCCCGCACCCCTTTGCCGCTTTTGAAATGGTTGGTGATCACCACCTGGCCGCCGGGCTTCAGGACACGCGCAATCTCGCGCATCACCTGATCCGGATCAGGCACCACCGACAGCACATGCATCGCCGCCACGGTGTCAAAGGAATTGTCCGGGAAATCCAGGCTCCGCGCATCCATCTGGCGCAGCTCCTTGACCTGTTTCAGGCCCAGCTCCTGCACCTTTCCTTGCGCCTTCTTCAGCATGTCATGGCTGAAATCGATGCCGGTCACATGCAGATGCGGCGCGTAATGCTGCAGCGACAGGCCTGTGCCGACGCCGACCTCCAGCACGCTGCCCTGCCGGGTGTTGATATAGCGGGTCGCGCGGCGGCGGCCCGAGCGCGTCACCGCGCCAAAGGTCTTGTCATAGACCGGTGCCCAGCGCGCATAAGATTCTTCAACTGCCTTGATATCCAATTCGTCCCTCCCCGGACGTCATGGGCTAGTCCTTTGGCTTTGAAACCAGCCCCCAAATTACCATCACAACGTAGCCAAGGCATAACACGACAAGCACGGTCCATGCATAGGTCAGTAATGCCGCAGCCATGAAGGCAAAGCCGACAAGCAAATACTTAACATTCTCGCGGGAGATTTTAACCGCCTTTGGCGACCAGGTCTGAATATGGCTGATCATTGCCAATCCGATCACCACCATATGCAGGCAGATCAGCAGCTCCGGCAGCACGACCTCGCCGTCAAAGGCAAAGGCGACAAACATCGGCAGTAGCGCCAGCAGCGCGCCGGCAGGCGACGGGATGCCGTCAAAATAACCGCTGCGCCCCTTTGGCGCCTCCTCGGACTTGGTGCTGACATTGAATCGCGCCAGCCGCACCACACAGCAGACCGAAAACACCAGAACCGAAATCCACCCGGCGCCGCGCACGTCCTGCAAAGCCCAGAAATAGATCACCAGCGGCGTCGCCACGCCGAAGTTCAGAAAATCCGCCAGCGAGTCCAGCTCGGCGCCCATCTTGCTTTCGCTGTGCAGGGCGCGGGCCAGCCGCCCGTCCAACCCGTCCAGGATCGCGGCCAGGATGATCATCATCACCGCCAGGGAGTAATTCCCGAACACCGCAAAGCGGATCGCCGTCAGGCCGGCACAGATGGCGCCGATGGTCATCATGTTCGGCATCAGCTGGATCAGCGCAAATTCGGATTTCTTCTTTTCCGGGGTGTCATACATGCGGCGGTTCTTTCATCCTCGCGGGGCGCTGGGGCACGCCGCGGCCCATGGGCGGCCTTTGGGGCAAACCCCGGAGTAAAATTTACGGCGGTCTCAGCCGTGGCGAACATATGCCCCAAGCAGCGCCCCGGCGCAATGTGTGCAAACCCCGCACCCGCCCGCTGTGCGGCAAGTGTACAGGCAATACCCCGGCAAAGGAAATGGCACCGTGCATCGCACGGTGCCACGCCCAACTGTGATGGTCTCCCCAAGGGGAGGCCAGGAACAGGCGGGAGGCCCCCGCCTGCCAGCCTCAATCAAACGGTCTCAATCCAACAGGCTGAATTACCCGACGACGTTGAACTCCGGCCCATAGGGGTATTTGGTGATGTTCTCGTTGCCATCCTCATGGATGATCAGGATGTCGTGCTCGCGGTAACCGCCTGCTCCGGGCTGGCCGTCGGCGATGGTCAGCATCGGCTCCATCGAGATCACCATGCCTGGTTCCAGCACCGTGTCGATATCCTCGCGCAGCTCCAGCCCCGCCTCGCGGCCATAGTAGTGCGACAAGACGCCGAACGAATGGCCATAGCCGAAGGTACGGTACTTCAGCAGATCCTGTTCTTCAAAGAAGGCGTTGATCTGATGGGTGATTTCCGCGCAGCTTGCGCCCGGTTTCAGCAGCGAGATACCCAGCTCATGCGCCGCCACATTGGCCTCCCAGATGCGCAGGGACTCGGCATCCACTTCCTTCACGAACATGGTCCGCTCCAGCGCGGTGTAATAGCCGGAGATCATCGGGAAAGTGTTCAGCGACAGGATATCGCCGCGCTGCAGGGTGCGGCCCGTCACCGGGTTGTGCGCACCATCGGTGTTGATGCCGGACTGGAACCAGACCCAGCTGTCGCGGTATTCCGCATCGGGGAAGCGCTTGGCAATCTCCAGCTCCATCGCATCGCGGCCGGCCATCGCCACGTCGATTTCCCGCACGCCTTCCTTGACCGCATCGCGGATTGCAAAGCCGCCGACGTCTGCCACCGCGGCACCGGCACGGATCATGTCCAGTTCCGCAGCCGATTTGCCCATCCGCTGAACCATGGTCGGGTGGTACAGATCCACCAGGCTGGACGGCTCCAGGAAGCTCTCCAGCTTGGCCTTTTGCATCAGGGTCAGGTGATCGCTTTCAAAACCGACAACCGCGCCTGCGCCGCTGACCGACTTGATCGCACGCCAGAAATTGTCGCGCTGCCAGTCAGTGTAGGTGATGTTATCGCAGAACGACCGGCGCCAGGGCTGGCCCGCGTCGATGCCGGCAGAGATGGTCACAGCCTCGCTCGCCGTCACCACCAGACCGTAGGGACGGCCAAAGGCGCAGTAGGTGAAACCCGAGTAGTAGGAGATATTATGCATCGAGGTGAAGACAGCGGCAGTCACGCCAGTGTCGGCCATGATCTTGCGCAGGCCGGCAATGCGCGCCTCATACTCCGAGACGGCAAATTGCAGCGGTGCTTTTTCACCATTGTGAAAACGGTACATTTCAGGACGTGAAGTCATATCAGACCCTTCCTTCTTACAAGAAAGGTCCCGGCGTTCAGGACGGTTTTTGAATGCTGGGGGCGGCATGTATTCCATGCGGCGACGCCATCGCCTGGCCCTTGCGCAGAAGATGCGGCGGAAACGGGATTCTGGCAAGAAGTTTTTGCAGCAGGCCCGTATGGTGGGCGGTTCCGCCCACCGCCCCGCTCTCAATTCACGATCAGCGTTACCAGATCGCTTTCCGGATCCGCAAGCGGGTCGATCACGTTGAAATGATGCTTGCCAAAGGCAATCACGTGATCCGCCTCCCAGGCCTCCACCAGCCAGATCGCCTGATCCAGAAACGCCGGGCGCTCCTCGCCGCCGACCCAGACTGTGACCGCCGCCGGGTAGCGATCCTGCATGTCCACCGGGCTTTCAGCAATCGCCGCGGCGGAATCCATCTTGAACTTCTGGTTCATCGTGGTGCGCAGCAACGGCCGCAGATCCGCCAGCGGCGAGATCGGGATCACCGTCTTGATCCGCGCTCCCACATCCGCCGGCAGCAGCGCCTTGTCGAGCATCCGCGCCACCAGATGGCCGCCCGCCGAATGGCCCGCCAGCGCAATCGGCCCCGCGACTTCGGCAGCAATCCGGGTCACTGCCGCAGCAATCTGGCCGGTGATATCAGAAATCCGCACCTCGGGGCACAGATCATACGACGGCATCGCCACTGCCCAGCCATGCGCAATCGCCCCCCGCGCCAGATGCGACCAAGTGCTTTTGTCGAAGGCTAGCCAGTATCCGCCATGCACAAAGACAAACACCCCCTTGGGCGTTCCCTCTGGCAGGAACAGGTCGAACCGCTGCCGCGCGCCGTCGCCATAGGGAATGTCCAGCCGGGCGCGCTCATGCAGGCTGTTGCGGAAATCCTCAGCCGAAGCCGCCCAGCGCGGCGGATAGCTGTCCGCATTTTCGATATATGCCCCATTGGCATAGGCATCATCCAATTCCATGCCCAATCTCCCCTGTTCTTATTCTTTGCGGCTACCTGACAGTCTGACACAGGACATGTCAAATTGCCCGTCTGAAAAACCCCAGCCGCCCCGTGCGGCGGGAAATTTGATCAAATTCTGGACTCATCAATGTTTCTGGACTTATTTAGGCACAGCTGATTTGCATTCCAGCGACAAAACACCCGGGAGGCCCGCTATGCTCGACGCAACAACAGACCTGAAATCCCTGCTCAAAGACCCCAGCCTGCTGGAAACCCGCGGTTACATCGGCGGCCAGTTTGTTGAGGGTGAAAGCACCTTTGACGTCTCCAACCCGGCCCGCGGCGACGTGATTGCGCAGATGGCCGATATCAGCCGCCCCCAGGTGGCAGGCGCCATCGCCCAAGCCGAAGCGGCGCAAAAGGACTGGGCCAAGTGGACCGGCAAGGAACGCGCCAATGTCCTGCGCAAGTGGTACGACTTGATGATGGCGAACCAGGAAGACCTGGCTGTGATCCTGACCGCCGAGATGGGCAAGCCGCTGGCGGAATCGCGCGGCGAGATCGCCTATGGCGCATCGTTCATTGAGTTCTTCGCCGAGGAGGCCAAGCGGATCTACGGCGAGACCATCCCCGGCCACCAGCGCGACAAGCGCATCACCGTGCTGAAACAGCCGATCGGTGTGGCCGCGTCGATCACGCCGTGGAACTTCCCCAACGCGATGATCACCCGCAAGGCAGGTCCGGCGCTGGCCGCAGGCTGCGCCTTTGTCGCCCGCCCCGCCGCCGAGACCCCGCTGTCGGCCACCGTTCTGGCGGTGCTAGCGGATCGCGCAGGCATTCCGGCAGGTGTGTTCAACGTGGTGCCGTCGTCGCGCGCCTCGGAGATCGGCAAAGAGTTCTGCGAAAACGACGCAGTGCGCAAGCTGACCTTCACCGGCTCCACCGAAGTCGGCCGCATCCTGATGCGGCAGGCGGCGGACACTGTGATGAAATGCTCGATGGAGCTGGGCGGAAATGCACCTTTCATCGTGTTCGACGACGCCGATCTGGACGCCGCGGTTGAGGGCGCCATCATGTGCAAATTCCGCAACAACGGCCAGACCTGCGTCTGCGCCAACCGGATCTATGTGCAAGCCGGCGTTTACGATGCATTTGCGGAGAAGCTGAAAGCTGCGGTCGAGAAGATGAACGTCGGCGACGGCCTCAACGACGGCATTCATTTCGGCCCGCTGATCAACATGGAAGCGGTCGACAAGGTGCAGGAGCATATCGCTGACGCAACCTCCAAAGGCGGCGAAGTGATCCTGGGCGGCAACCCCTCCGAACTGGGCGGCAGCTTCTTCCAGCCGACCATCGTCAAGGGCGCAACCCAGGACATGGCATTCGCCACCGACGAGACATTCGGCCCCCTCGCCCCGCTGTTCAAGTTCGAGGACGAGGACGAGGTGATTGCGATGGCCAATGACACCATCTTTGGCCTGGCCTCCTATTTCTACGCCAAGGACCTGAGCCGCGTGTACAAAGTGGCGGAAGCGCTGGAATACGGGATTGTGGGTGTGAACACCGGCATCATCTCCACCGAGGTGGCCCCGTTCGGCGGTGTCAAACAGTCCGGCCTGGGCCGCGAAGGCAGCCACCACGGCATCGAGGATTACCTGGAGATGAAATACATCTGCATGGCAGTCTGATCCGCTGACGGATCAGACTACGCAGGTCAGTGCCGGATCATCGCCCCGGCCACCTGATTGATGGCGCTGGTCCAAGCGGTTTCCGTCTCCGGGTCCAGCGCCGGGCCAAGAACATCGCGCAAAGCGGCAATCAGCGCCCGCTTTGCCGCCTCGCTTTCCCGTGCGCCAAGCTGCAGATGGGTGTGGGCCTGGTGCAATTGCGAGCTTAGCTCTGCCAGTGTGCGCGGATCGTCAAGGTTGCGCACGCAGGCGGCGATCATGGCCATCAGCATCGCCTTCTGTTTCACAAAATTTCCATGAAACATGCCGCGCGCCTCTGGCAGGCGGGTGAACAGATGCACATAGAACCGTTCAGCCAGATCTGCCTTGCGGGCAAAAACCCCGGCAAAGCTTTGCTGAACATGCTGGACTTCCTGAAGTTCCATAAAACCGCCTTTGCGCTGCGGCACCAATTACACTGCCTCCAATCCTGCCTCCCAAAACCTAAGAAACATTTACGTCTGCAACCATAACTGGCAGCTGTCCATCCAGGTGCAGCCTGGAGAGACGAAAAAGCCCCCTGGAGAAACCAGGGGGCTGAAGCACTCGAACCTTGGCCGCAGGATCAGTTGACCGCAGTGGCCTCGATCTCGGCACGGTTCGAGCGGGAGGAGGAGATTTCGATCCGGCGCGGTTTCAGCGCCTCCGGCACCTCGCGGTGCAGATCAATATGCAGCATGCCGTTTTCATGACTGGCCCCGGTCACGCGGACGTGGTCGGCCAGAGTGAAACGGCGTTCAAAAGCGCGGGTTGCAATCCCGCGGTGCAGGAAACTCCGGTCTTCGCTGTCCTCGGCCTTTTTGGCGGCCACAACCAACGCGTTTTCCTTCACTTCGACGTTCAGGTCGTCTTCGGAGAAGCCGGCAACGGCAATCGAGATGCGATAGCTGTCGGCGTCGGTTTTCTCGATATTGTAGGGCGGATAGCTGGACTGGGCTGCATCCGCACTAAGGGCGCGGTCCATCAGGCTGGCGATCTGGTCGAAACCGATGGTGGCGCGGTGCAGCGGTGCAAAATCAAATGTACGCATAGTGTCATCCTCATACATGAGCGATTTCAGGGCGCCTTCCCCGCGGGGACAGGCTGGAATTTTCCGGGCCCCAATCAGCGGCTGCCCGGATAGACCTGAGATAAGAACGGAAAATACGGCTTCAAGAGGGGGATCAGTCGCCCACGGTCACAAATTTTGCGCCGCCGGATGATGCGCCGCCACCAACCCGGATGCGCTTGATCCGCCGGTCCGGTGCGGCCACCGGATTGCGGCGCAGCTGCGCCTTCAGCTCCGCCACCCGCTGCGGCAGCTTCATGCCAAAGGCGACCTGCTTGCCGCGGTAATTGCCGCCGCCGGAGACCAGCGCCAGGATCCGCCCGCGCCCGCCCACCTGCGAGAACACCGGTGCCCCGGAAGAGCCGAAAGTGACATTGCAGTCGATCATCAGCACATCGCCGCTTTCCCCCATCAGATTGCACCGGCGCTGGCGCGACAGCGCCTCGGCACGGCCCTGTCCATAAGATGTGACAGAGATGCTGCTGCCGTATTCGCGACCGGAATGCAGTGCAAAAGCATCTGCCTGGCCGCTGAGGATCGGCGCGGTCAACCGGATCAGCGCCACGTCGTGGCGGATGTTATCCAGATCAAGCCGTCCCCGCGGATTGAACCCCGGATGCGCGGCAATCTGCAGTGCCTGGCGTTCGGCAATGGCCTGCCCGTCGCGCAGGCCGGCGCGGAAGGTGATCTGCTCTGCCGCGCGCAAGTTCCTGTTGCGGTTATAGACACAATGGGCTGCGGTCAGCACCAGTTCCGGCGCGATCAGCGTTCCGGTGCAAAAGCCCTGGCCGTTCAACTCCAGCCGGCCAACGGCCTCCCAGCCCAGCAGGTCATCGCGGTCAGTCAGCCGCCGCAGACCGGCGCCCTGGGCCGTTGCCTGCCCGGCGTACGCCAGTGACGCAACAGCCAGTATCAAGGCGCGCCAGATCATTGACTGATGAACTTCGCACCAGAGGAGCTGCGCCCCTCCCCCACCTTCACCCGGCCAACGCCGGGCGGCAGACGGCCACCCGTGTTCACACCTGTCAGCTGCGCCTGCAGCAGGGTCAGTTCCTCTGCCAGAGCAGAACCGAGCGAGACCCGCTCACCGCTGACCTCGGCCTTGGCGGAGATCACCGAAACAATCCGCGGGGTGCCGCCCTCAAAGGAAAACACCGGCGCCCCGGAGGAGCCGAAATCGACGTCGCAGGACATCACCAGAACCCCCTGCTGGCGCGCCATCACCGCGCAGACCTCCTGCAGGGACGGCGCCTCGGACCGGTCATGCGCATAAGACACTACACCGATGCTGGCCCCCTTGCGCGGGCGTTCGTCGGTTTCAAAAGGTGTCACGGTGGTGTTGCGGATCGGGCGCTGCAATTGCAGCAGGGCAATGTCGTTGCGCACCCGGTCGGTCGACAGCTCTCCGTCATAGACATATGAGGGATGCTGCACCGCGCGCCGCACACTGCGGTAGGCCGAGGCGCGGCCGTTGCGCCAGCCGGCCCGGAATTCGATGGTGGCAGGGTCGATCCGCGCCTTGGTCTGGCTGTCATAGAGACAATGGGCGGCGGTCAGCACCAGATCAGGCGCAATCAGCGCGCCGGTGCAAAACCCCTCGCCGTTCACGTCAAGACGCCCGACCGCTTCCCACTTGCGGCCCGCATCCATTGTGTCCATCCGCTGCAAAAGACTGTCCTGCGCCATCGCCGCCGCCGGCAGCACGGCTGCCAGAACCGCCAGTATCCACTGCCTCACATGTCTCTCCTCTTGTCCACCAGTTGGGAGATTACGGGTCCGTTCAGGCAAAATTAGGGCAAATGCGCGGTTTATGCAGCCGATTCTTTGGCCATGGCATCAGCGCAGGACCGGCACCTCCGGCGCGCGTTTGCCCGGCGCCGTCAGCGCAGGCGGCTGCGGGCCGCCGGTGGCCCAGTCCAGCAGCTCCACCGTGTGCACGATGGGCAGTTCCGTGCCGGAGTCGATCTGCATCATGCAGCCGATATTACCCGCGGCGATCAGGTCGGGCTGCTTGGCCTCCAGCGTCTTGACCTTGCGCGCCTTCAGTTCGGTGGAAATCTCCGGCTGCATCAGGTTGTAGGTGCCGGCCGAACCGCAGCATAGATGGCTGTCAGCGGGTTCCACTACCGTGAACCCTGCGCGCCTCAAGAGCGTCTTGGGGTGTGTCTTGATCTGCTGGCCATGCTGCAGCGAACAGGCGGCGTGGTAGGCAACGGTCAGCCCCTTGTCCGCACCCTCGGGCAGCTCCAGCTGCATCAGTAGCTCAGAGATATCCATGGTTCGTTCCGACACCCGCGCAGCATCCGCGGCCAGCGGAGCGTTGCGGAACATATGATCATAGTCCTTGACCGTAGTGCCGCAGCCGGAGGTGTTGATCACGATGGCGTCCAGCCCCTGCCCGTCCATCTCCGCACCCCAGGCGCGGATGTTTTTCGCAGCCGTGGCGTGGCTTTCCTCCTCGCGCCCCATGTGATGGGTGAGCGCCCCGCAGCAGCCTGCTCCCTTGGCCACCACC
Source organism: Leisingera sp. F5 (assembly GCF_001593695.1). NCBI lineage: Bacteria > Pseudomonadati > Pseudomonadota > Alphaproteobacteria > Rhodobacterales > Roseobacteraceae > Leisingera > Leisingera sp. F5. The sequence continues at coordinate 181,923 of NZ_LUKH01000009.1, forward strand.
ACCTCGCACCCCAGCCGGGTCAGCAGGCGGATGGTGGCGTCATTGATATCGGTATTGAGCGCCTTTTGCGCGCAGCCGGTCATCAGCGCCACGCGTTTCTTCTGCGGCGCGGCAGGGGCAAAGCTTTGCGGATCGTCGTTGCGGCTGACCGGCGGAATGTGCCGCGGCGCCATATCCAGCATCGCCCTGAGCCGCGCGTCCGGCATCAGCCCCTTCAACGGTTTCGCCAGTTTCGCCCCCAGCAGCGCCAGGCGGAACCGCCCCGGATACGGCAGAATCCGCGCCAGCAGCCAGCGCAGGGCGCGGTCGCTCCGGGGCCGGTCATAGTGTTTCTCGATATAGGCGCGGGCGTGGTCGACCAGATGCATGTAATGCACGCCCGAGGGGCAGGTGGTCATGCAGGCCAGGCAGGACAGGCAACGGTCGATGTGCTTGACCGTCTTTTCGTCCGGCACCCGCTCATTTTCCAGCATATCCTTGATCAGGTAGATGCGGCCGCGCGGGCTGTCGAGCTCGTCTCCCAAGACCTGGTAGGTCGGGCAGGTCGCGGTGCAAAAGCCGCAATGCACGCAGGAGCGCAGGATTTCATTGGCGCGCTTAGTGCCTGGGTCCTGCAACTGTTCTTCGGTGAAAGTGGTCTGCATCTCTTACCCCATCAGCCCCGGATTGAGGATGCCCCGCGGATCGAACTGGCGCCGCAATCCTTCGGAAATCGCCGCCAGCGGCGCGGACTGCGACTGAAACACGCCAAGCCGCTTGCGGGTGTCTGCGCCGGCCCGCACCAGCGTGGCATGGCCCGGCACATTGATCCTGGCGCGCAGATCGGTGCCCGCGGGCACCAGCGCCCAGATCAGCCCGCCGCCCCAGTCGAACTGCAGCGCCTCTGCCTGCAGCCGCGGTGCCAGCGCAACGGCATCGGAAGGCTTCACCGAAATCCGCCAGACATCGCCGCCCCGCCCGTGAAAACCCGCGGCATCGCGGATGCCTTGCCACAGGCCGGCGTCCTCGTCTTCGATCCTGGGACTGCCAAAGCCGGCCAATTCCGAAACCAGCTTGCGGCACCGGTAGGCCGCTGAATCTGCAAACCCTTCGACCCGGACAAAAGCTGTTTGCTTCTCCGGATTATAGGCCGCACCGGTCACATCATAGGGGGATCCCAGCGCCGCGGACATCGCTGCCACTGCATCCGCCGGTTCAGCGCCTTCAACTGCAACTGTTGCACATGCCTCCGCCTGCGGCAGAACCTTCAGCGACACTTCGCTCAGCACCCCCAAGGTGCCATGGGCGCCGCACATCAGCTTGACCAGATCATAGCCGGTGACATTCTTCATCACCCGGCCGCCGTTCTTCACCGCTTGGCCCGAACCATCCACAAAGCGCACCCCCAAGAGGTGATCGCGCGCCGCGCCCGCCTGGATGCGCCGGGGGCCGGCAACATTCCCAGCAATCACCCCGCCAATGGTCGGCTCACCTTCCGTGCCCAGCAGCCCGCGATGATCCATCGGCTCAAACGCCAGCCGCTGGTTTTCCGAGGCCAGCAGCGCCTCCACCTCCGCCACCGGCGTGCCTGCCTTGACCACCAGCGTCAGTGCGCCGGGTTCATACAGTTCAACACCGGACAGGGCGCGTGTGCTCAGCCTCTCGCCATCCACATCCAGCCCGCGGGTGCCGCCGCCCTGAAGGCACAGCGGCCCGCTTGCGCCCGCAATCATTTCAGCCAGTTCGGCCTCGTTCTGAGGTGTCATGGTTTCATCTTTTCAAAAATACTCTGGGGGTTTGGGGGCAAAGCCCCCATTATTCAGCAGCCAGCGCCACGTCCCGGCGATCTTGGGTCGCTGACAGTGGAAACACTTTGGCCGGATTGAGCAGCCACTTCGGATCGAACACATCCTTGACCTTCAACTGCGCCTCAAGGTCCCCGGCAGTGTACTGATACAGCATCAGATCGCGTTTCTCGATCCCCACCCCGTGTTCGCCAGTCAGACAGCCGCCCGCCTCGACACAGAGCTTCAGGATCTCGGCCCCGAAAGCCTCGCAGGTTTCGAGATCACCGGGCTTGTTTGCGTCAAACAGGATCAAAGGGTGCATATTGCCGTCGCCGGCATGGAAGACATTGGCCACATCCAGCCCGAATTCCCGGCTCATCTCGCCGATCCGGCGCAGAACATATGGCAGCGAGGACACCGGGATGGTTCCATCAAGGCACATGTAGTCGTTGATCTGCCCCATCGCGCCAAAGGCTGACTTGCGGCCCAGCCAGATGCGGGCGGCCTCGTCCGCATCGCCGGCTTCGCGCAGCTCTACCGGATTGTGGGACCGGGCAATTTCAATGATCAGCCCCAGCTGGTGGTCTATCTCTGCCGGGCTGCCCTCAACCTCAATGATCAGCAGCGCCTCGCACTTTGGGTAACCTGCCTTGGCGAATGCCTCGCAGGCCTCGATGCAGGGCCGGTCCATGAACTCAATCGCCACCGGCAATACGCCTGCCTTGATGATGTCCGAGACACAGGCCCCTGCCACCTCATTGCTGTCATAGCCGACCAGAATGGGCCGCGCGCCTTCGGGTTTGCGCAGGATGCGCAGGGTGGCCTCGGTCACCACGCCCAGCTGGCCTTCGCTGCCGCAGATCACCCCAAGCAGATCCAAGCCCCCGGCGTCCAGATGCGCGCCGCCGATTTCCACCACAGTGCCGTCCATCATCACCAGGGTCACACCCAGCAGGTTGTTCGTCGTCACCCCGTACTTCAGGCAATGCGCCCCGCCCGAGTTCATCGCGATATTGCCGGCAATGGCGCAGGCCAGCTGCGAAGACGGGTCGGGCGCATAAAAGAAGCCCTCCTCCTCCACCGCGCCGGAAACGCTGAGGTTGGTGCGTCCGGTCTGCACCCGGATGATGCGGTTCTGGTAATCGGTTTCCAGCACCCCATTCATCCGCGCCACCCCCAGAATAACGCAATCCGCCGTCGGCAGCGCCCCGCCCGCCAGCGAAGTGCCCGCCCCGCGCGGCACCACCGGCACGCCTTCCTCGTGGCAGATCCGCAGGATGTCCGAGACCTCCTGCGTATTCCGCGGCAGCACCGCCAGCAGCGGCGGGCATTTATAGGCCGTCAGCGCGTCGCATTCATAAGCACGGGTCTCCGCCTCGTCCTGGATCACCGCATCACCAGGCAGCACAGCCAGCAACCGCTCGGCAAGCCGCGCCTTGCGGGCCAGAATGGCGGGGTTCGGGGATGGCATCTCCATGGGGTTCTCCTATTTGGTAAAATAATATTACCAATTACCCCGTCTGGCAAGAGACGGATTGCCGCGCCAGGAACAGCCCCCTAGTGTCGGACCATGATCTGGACCACCCGCCTTGCGCAATTTTCCCTGTACGACCCTGCCGCCCTCGCCCTGCTGATTGCAGGCTGGCTATGGATCGGCTGGCGGATCGAGAACCCGCCTGCAGGGCGGCCTTCGGTCTCCTGGCTGATGGCGGATTTCCGGCGCGACTGGATGAAACAGATGGTCGAGCGCGATCCGCGGATCTTTGATGCGCAGCTGGCAGGCAATCTGCGCCAGGCGACCGCTTTTTTTGCCTCGGCCGCGATGATTGCGATTGGCGGCGGGCTGGCCCTGATCGGCAATACCGAGCAGCTGGCCGGCGTGGCCGAAGACCTGATCCAGGACAGCGCACCGGCCTTTGTCTGGGAGGTGAAGATCCTGGTTGTGCTGCTGTTTCTGTCAAATGCGTTTCTGAAATTTGTTTGGTCGCACCGGCTGTTCGGCTATTGCGCGGTGCTGATGGCTGCGGTGCCGAATGACCGCAGGGATCCGCTGGCCTATCCCCGCGCCGCACAGGCCGCCGAAATCAGCATCACTGCCGCGCGCAGCTTCAACCGTGGCATGCGGGCGACCTATTTTGCGCTGGCTGCCGTGGCCTGGCTGGCCGGTGCGCTGCCGCTGGCAGGCGCCGCGGTGATCACCTTTGCGGTGCTGTACCGGCGGGAATTTGCCTCGCACTCCCGCACGATCCTGCTGCGCATCCCGCCAGTCAGCAAAGGGGACACCGTTTCGTGACTGCACCTCTTCCAGGCGCGCGGCTAAGGTAACGCCATGAAACAGACCCTTGCCGCTTTCGCACTCTGCTCCATTGCGCTTCCCGCCCTGGCGGACGAACCGGTGATCGAGAATGCCACCGCCCGCCAATCCGGCGGCGGCTGGACGTTCAGTGTCACGCTGTCCCACCCGGATACCGGCTGGGACCATTACGCCGACGGCTGGCGGGTGCTGGACATGGACGGCAACGAGCTGGGCCTGCGCGTGCTGGCGCATCCGCATGAACAGGAACAACCCTTCACCCGGTCCCTCAGCGGTGTGCAAATCCCGGACGGCACGACACAGGTGCATATCCAGGCCCGCTGCCTGGTGGACGGCTGGGGCCAGGAAACCTACGTCCTCACCCTGCACTGACCTTCTTCTTTGTAAGAAATACTCCCACCGCAGGCATGCGCCAAAGGCGCATTCACACCCTGTGATAGGGGCTGCCCGCCAAAATAGTCGCAGCACGGTAGACCTGTTCGGCCAGCATCACCCGCACCAGCATATGCGGCCAGACCATCTTGCCGAAAGAGATCGAGAAATCGGCCTCGGCCCGCAGGCTGGGATCAATCCCGTCCGCCCCGCCGATGATCAGTGCCAGATCCTGACGCCCGCTGTCGCGCCAGCCGGCCAGCTTGCCCGCAAAATCCGGGGAAGAGATCACCTTGCCGCGCTCATCCAGGGTGCAGATCACTGCGCCCTTGGGCAAGGCCTTGCGCAGCAGTGCAGCCTCAGCCGCCATGCCGCCGTTTTTCTTGTCCTCGATCTCCACCACCCGCGCAGGGCCAAGGCCCAGCGCGCGGCCGGTCCGGTCGAACCGGGTGAGGTAGTCGTCGATGAGGGATTTTTCCGGGCCAGCCCGCAACCGGCCGGCCGCACAGATATGCAGACGCATGAAATTCCAAAAGCAATCCGGCCCGCACCCCGGCGCGGGCCTGCATCAATTCAGCCTTGGTTCAGCCTTCGGCTGCCGGAGCTGCCGCGGTGCCTGCGGGCATCCACATCTTCTCGAGCTGGTAGAACTCGCGCACTTCCGGACGGAAGATATGGACAATCACATCACCGGTGTCGATCAGCACCCAGTCGCCGGTATCCTTGCCTTCGACCTTGCAGCCAAGCTGGTACTCCTGTTTGAGCCGATCGGTCAGCTTTTCAGCCATGGCGGCAACCTGACGGGTGGAACGGCCCGAGGCCAGCACCATGTAATCGCCAATCGCCGTCTTGCCGCGCAGGTCGATCTGCACAACATCTTCGGCTTTGTCATCGCTGAGTGAAGAAAGAATCCGCTCCAGCAGCTGTTCGCTGGTGGGCTGGGACCGGGAAGCCATCACGGCTGCCCCATTAACAGCGGCATCCGCCGCTTGAGGTACGGGTGACAGGACAGAGTCCTCCTTGCAACGCGCCGCCAAGCCCCGGCGCCGGGCCTGTTAATAATGTAGCAACCAGATGGTGAATTTTCAATGAAACCCCGCTCCGGCGATGCAAGCCCTGTGCTTTATCCGTCATTCCCGGCAGGTGCAACCCTGACCGGCAGCGGGTCGTTCAGCATCCGCACTTCGCGCTGCGGGAAGGGGATTGAGATATCTTCAGCCTGGAACGCATCCCATAGCGCCAGATAGACATTGCCGCGGATATTGGTCAGCCCGCCGGTGGGGTCGTCGATCCAGATTCTGAGAACATAATCAACGCTGCTGTCGCCAAAACCGGTGATATGGCAGACCGGCTTCTTGCCGCCTGCGCTCAGCACCCGGTTCACCCCCAATGCCGCCTCTATCGCAATCTTGCGCACCCTGTGCGGGTCGTCGCCGTAGCCGGTGCCGAACGTCAAATCCAGCCGCACGTATTTATCGGAATGCGACCAGTTCACCACCTGAGAGGTGATCAGGTCCTCGTTTGGAATCAGGTACTCCCGCCCGTCGCGGGTCACGACCGAGACATAGCGCGCGCCCAGCGCGTTGATCCATCCGAAGGTATCGCCCAACGAGATCACATCGCCCGGCTTGATCGATTTGTCCAAAAGGATGATGAGACCAGACACCAGGTTCGACACCACCTTTTGCAGGCCGAAACCCAGCCCCACACCAATGGCACCGGACAGCACCGCCAGCCCGGTCAGGTCGATGCCGATGGCCTTAAGGCCAATGAAAAACGCGCCGCCGAACAGCAGGATCTGCGCCATTTTGGCGCCCAGCACCTGCATCGACGGGGATATATCGGGATTGCTGCGGATGCGGTTTGCCGCCACCGAAGAGATTACCCGCGCCAGCGTCAGCATCACCCCTAGGATGACCGCTGCCTGCACCACCAGATACAGCGAGATCCTGAGATCGCCGAATTCGATGGCGATGCCGTCCAGCAGCGCGGTTGCCTCGGCTGTGACGCCAAGGATACGCAGGGTGATCCAGACCCAGGCGCCGTATCGCACCATATTGCGCAGCAAGGGATTACCGACCAGCCTGGTGGCAAAGGCCACGATCAGCCAGGCCAGCGACAGGTTGGCAATCACCGCCAGCAGCCGCGAGCGGCTGGGCCAGGTGGCCTCCTGCATGACCAGCACAACCGCCCAGATCAGAAGGACAAACAGGATGCCGCGGATCCGCTTGTGCAGCACCAGTCCCGCCCGCATCCGCCAGCGCGGCCAGCCCTCGCGCCCGCGCAGCCAATCATGGAACGCAGCAGCCACAGGCCGCGCGATCAGCGTGGCCAGCACGAAGACCGCCAGCGCGATCCCGACCTGATAAGCGTTCCAGGGCCGCAGAAGCAGCTCGGCACCCTCAGCCGCAAGCGCCCATAGCTGCTGGCCGAATTCCAGCGCCTCGGCGGTGCTTTCCGCCAGCGCGTCCTTGGGTTGGGTCTGCTCTTCCGGCTCCATCAAGCCCCCCCTTTTTGCGGCAGTGTGCCGCTCCTGAATGTTTTGATCAAGAACAGACAAGGGCAGCGCCCGCCCATGGGGGCGGACGGGCCGGAGAATTCCGGATCAGAACCCGCTGCCCCCGGCCTTAGAACGAATCTTGATTGCCGGCCCTTGCGGATGTATCTGACAGCCATGACCCTCGTATTGGCGCAAAAGATCGAACTGCAAGACCGCGCACGGCTGCGCGAACGGTTCTATGGCGCCGCCCGCACGGTCCTGGCACGCCTATAAGGCCGTTGCCCAGCCCAAAGCCAGCATACCCAAATACATACGGGAGTGGACCCATGTCCCCCAAAACACTCTATGACAAGATCTGGGATGCGCATATTGCGCATGAAGCCGAGGATGGCACCAGCCTGCTCTATATCGACCGCCACCTGGTCCACGAAGTGACCAGCCCGCAGGCCTTTGAAGGCCTGCGCATGGCCGGCCGCGGCGTGCACGCGCCCGACAAGACCATCGCGGTGCCGGACCACAACGTGCCGACCACGCTGGACCGCGCCAAAGGCATCGAGAACGAGGAAAGCCGCATTCAGGTGGAGGCGCTCGACAAGAACGCCCGTGAATTCGGCGTGCATTACTACCCGGTGGATGACGTCCGCCAGGGCATTGTGCATATCGTCGGCCCGGAACAGGGCTGGACACTTCCTGGTATGACCGTGGTTTGCGGTGACAGCCACACCGCCACTCATGGTGCATTCGGCGCGCTGGCGCATGGCATCGGCACCTCGGAAGTCGAGCACGTGCTGGCCACCCAGACGCTGATTCAGAAGAAGTCCAAAAACATGAAGGTGGAGATCACCGGCAAGCTGAAGCCGGGTGTGACAGCCAAGGACATCACCCTCGCGGTGATCGGCGAAACCGGCACCGCCGGCGGCACCGGCTACGTCATCGAGTATTGCGGCGAAGCCATCCGGGATCTCACTATGGAAGGCCGCATGACCGTCTGCAACATGGCCATCGAAGGCGGCGCCCGCGCCGGCCTGATCGCCCCGGACGAAACCACCTATGACTACGTCAAAGGCCGCCCGCACGCCCCGAAAGGCGCCCAGTGGGAAGCCGCGCTGACCTGGTGGAAGACGCTCTACACCGACGAAGGCGCCCATTTCGACAAGGTTGTCACCCTGCGCGGTGAAGACATCCAGCCGGTCGTGACCTGGGGCACCTCGCCCGAGGACGTGCTGCCGATCACCGGTGTTGTGCCCGCGCCTGAGGATTTCACCGGCGGCAAGGTTGAGGCAGCCCGCCGTTCGATCGAGTACATGGGTCTGACCCCCGGTCAGAAGCTGACCGATATTGAGATCGACACCGTGTTCATCGGCTCCTGCACCAACGGCCGCATCGAAGACCTGCGCGCCGTGGCTGAGATTGTGAAGGGCAAGAAGATCAAGGACGGCATGCGCGCCATGATCGTTCCGGGCTCCGGCCTGGTGCGGGCGCAGGCCGAGGAAGAAGGCCTGGCCGAGATCTTTGAAGCGGCCGGTTTCGAGTGGCGCCTTGCGGGCTGCTCCATGTGTCTGGCGATGAACCCTGACCAACTGTCCGAGGGCGAGCGCTGCGCGGCAACCTCGAACCGCAACTTCGAGGGCCGCCAGGGTTATAAGGGCCGCACCCATCTGGTGTCGCCTGCGATGGCAGCCGCCGCCGCGCTGACCGGCAGGCTGACGGATGTGCGTGAGTTGATCTGATGGTTGCCGCCGGAGCAAATACGGTACAACCGGATTTGCTTCCGGTGGGAACGGTCTGGGTTGGATCGCAGATGAGCTGGATTGGCCGGATGTCTTTGCAGTCGTTTCTGCACAGAGGCCATCCGGTCACTCTGTTCCACACGGAAGACATGGAAGACCCGCAAGTCGAGGGGCTTGACTTGGTTTCAGCCCGCGAGATCTGGGACTACCCGGAAAATCTCTTGGACCGGGTCAGCCCAACGGTGTTTTCCGATTTCTTCCGGCTGCGCATGATCCGGGATGCAGGCATGATTTGGGCCGACACGGATGTATTCTGTTACCGCCCTTTCATACCTAAGGATGGGTACTTGGCCGGCTATGAACATAGCGGCATGATCAACAACGCTGTGCTGCATTTGCCTGAGAATTCCGCCTCGTTGAACGAATTGATCGACCTGTTTTCCGATCCTTCCTATGTCCCGGAATGGTTGCGTCCCGCCACCCGGCGCGCTGCCAAGGAGTCCGGCAAGGGGCGCAGGCTGTACGAGGCCTGCAAACTGATACCCACTGCCGCCGGACCGCGTGCGCTGTCGTATATGCTGCCCAAGCATGGTGAAGACATGCACGCCTTGCCGCAGGATGCACTGAACCCGCTGCCGTGGTCCTTTGCGGACGCCTACTTCAACCCGATGGGCGGCGTGGAAGGATGGCTCAGCAATGATACCCAAGCGATCCACCTCTATTCATCGCGTATCCGCGCCTTTCACAAACGAGTCCGTCCGCTTCGCGGGAGCTTTGTTGACGACTTCGCAGAACAGATAGGCTTTGACCTTGATGCCTGCGGCCTGAGCGCCAACAGCAACGAACCCCCGCTTGAATGAAATTCCGGGGCCGCGTGGCCCTGACATCAAAAAACCTGAACCCGGCAGACTTGCCTCACACGGGTTCGCACAAGGAGACTGGCAATGGAAAAATTCCAGAAACTGCAGGGTATCGCCGCCCCGATGCCGCTGGTGAACATCGACACCGACATGATCATTCCCAAGGTGTTCCTGAAGTCCATCCAGCGCACCGGTTTCGGCAAGAACCTGTTCGACGAGATGCGCTTTAACCGCGATGGCACCGAGATCGAGGATTTCGTGCTGAACAAGCCGCAGTACCGCGACGCTGAGATTTTGGTGGCGGGCGACAACTTCGGCTGCGGCTCTTCGCGCGAACATGCGCCCTGGGCAATTGCCGATTTCGGCATCAAGTGCATCGTGTCGACATCCTTCGCCGACATTTTCTTCAACAACAGCTTCAAGAACGGCATCCTGCCGATCGTGCTGCCTCAGGAACAGGTCGACATCCTGATGGCTGACGCGGAAAAGGGAGCAAACGCCCGCATGACCGTGGACCTGGAAGCGCAGGAGATCACCACCTCGGACGGCGAGGTGATCCCGTTCGAAGTGGATGCGTTCAAGAAGCACTGCCTGCTGAACGGTCTTGATGATATCGGCCTGACCATGGAAAAAGCGGACTCCATCAAAACATTTGAAGACAAGGCCGCGCAGGCCCGCCCCTGGGTCTGACCCCCGCGCACTGCCAAGACCACATCAGAGCCGCCCGGCATGGGCGGCTCTTCTTTTTTTTCGCCTGCCAGATTCGCGCCGTATTCCTGCCGCAATTCAGCGCTGACAGTCTCGTAGTGCTCTCCTGACGCTTTGCCACAGCATCTGGTAGGCAGCCCCCAGCCCTCTCATCCTGCACCAAAACCCTGATGCAATCGGGCACCAGTCCCGCAGCGAAAGTGCCCCCTGCCCTGCCGCCAGGCCTTGAGCGGAAAGCCGCCGCCCGGCAACAATGGGGCAAAAATGAGGCAGAGCGCCCTGGGCCATCCCCGGGGGGCTTCAAATCTGGACCCAGAGGCGAAAACGCCCGTTCCAGTTTGAAGGGATTGAGAGACGTGTTTGCACGCATCACAGGCGCGGCGTTCCGCGGCATATTGGTGGCTATGCTGTTTGCCATGCCGACGCTGATCCTGCCGGCATCGGCCACCGAGTCCCCGGAAATTATCCTGTTCATCGCGCTCTTGGGCTCTGCCCTGGCCTTCACCGAATACAACTCGCACTTCCCCAGCATCGTAGAGTTCCGCAATGCGCCGCCGATCAACCGGATGCGCTTTGCCGCCTGCGCTGCGTCTGTCGGCGCGCTGAGCCTGCTGGCCGCCCATCCGCTGGAACCGACCGGGCTGACCGCGCTGATCCACCGTCTTGGCGGCTGGCTGGGCGGACAACTGGACTTTGCCTATTCGCCGGTGCAGCTGACGGTGCTGATGCTGCCGCCGCAGGTTCCGGAAGCCACCGTGCTGATGGTGCGCGATGCCGCCGGGCTGGCTTGTGCGATCGCGGGCGCCGCGATTGCCGTCTTTGCGCTGGTGATCCGCGTCGGCCATTGGCCTGTCGGCAGCGGCGCTTTCAATGTCTGGGTCAACCTGCCGCTGTTCGACCCCACCGCCGGCGGCGATGTGGTGCAGCGGCTGCAGCGGGACGCGCGGGTCAATATCATCGGCGGCGTTCTGCTGCCGTTTGCCCTGCCCGCCGCGGTCAAGATGACCTCGGGTCTGGTCGATCCCGGAATACTGGCGGCGCCCCATATGCTGATCTGGGTAATCAGCGCCTGGGCGCTGGTACCCGCGTCGATGATCATGCGCGGTATGGCAATGCAGCGCATTGCCGGGCTGATCATGCACAAACGGCGCGCCGCAGGCAGCGCCGCCGATAAGGCACTGCAAACCGCATGAGGCGGCTGGCGGCGGGTCTTCTTCTGATCCTTGCCGCCGGAGCAGCCCGGGCTGACACCCTGCGCATCGCCACCTTCAACACAGAGCTGTCACGGGACGGGCCTGGCCTGCTGCTGCGCGACCTTGAGCGCGGCGGCGATCCGCAAATCGCCGCGGTGGTGGAGGTGATCGCGGGCGCACAGCCGGATGTTCTGGCATTGCAGGGACTGGATTGGGATTACGAAGGCCGCAGCCTTGCCGCCCTGGCCCGGCTGCTGGAAGAGGCCGGCGCGGCCTATCCATACCGCGTTTCCCTGCAGCCCAATGCCGGGCTGCCGCCCCCGGTCCCGCTGGACATGGACGGCGATGGCAGGACCGGCGGGCCGCGCGACAATCAGGGCTATGGCCGGTTCCGCGGCCAAGACGGCATTGCGCTATTGTCGCGGCTGCCGGTTGACCGTAACCGGATCCGCGATTTCTCGGCCCTGCTGTGGCGGGACCTGCCCGGCGCCCTGCTGCCTGAACACCCGGACGGGCGCCCGTTTCCGTCCGGCGAGGTGCAAGCCGTGCAGCGCCTGTCTGCCACCGCGCATTGGCTGGTGCCGCTGGAATTGCCCGGCGGCGGGCAGCTGAACGTGATGACATTTCACGCCGCGCCGCCAGTGTTTGACGGGCCGGAAGACCGCAACGGGCGGCGCAACCGCGATGAAATCCGCCTGTGGCAGCTGCTGCTGGATGGCCGCCTGGGCGCCGTCCCCGAGGCGCCCTTTGTGATTGCCGGTGACGCCAATCTCGACCCGGAACGCGGTGACGGCCGCAAGGACGCCATCCGCAATCTGCTGGGCGATCCCCGGCTGCAGGACCCGCAGCCGCGCAGCCCACAAGCCGGAACCGCAACCGTGGAGTGGCAGGGCGCCGGGCGGATGCGGGTGGATTATCTGCTGCCTTCTGCCGGGCTGGCCGTCACCGGAGCCGGCGTTATCTGGCCGGATGCCCCGAACGCAGCCGCAGCCAATGCCAGCCGCCACCGGCTGGTTTGGACGGATATCGCGCTGGACTAGGGCCAGTCTTCGGCCCGGCCTGCGCAAATCCCCATCAAACCCCTATATTTTCTGGGCCTATTATTGACCCTGCCCCGCTGTCCCGCTACGCCCTTGCCAGCTGTTTTTTGGAGGATCCTCATGCCCAACCCATCGATTTTGATTCTGCCCGGCGACGGGATCGGCCCCGAAGTCATGACCGAGGTGCGCAAGATCATCTCCTGGTTCGGCGGCAAGCGCGGCCTGCAGTTCGATGTGAGCGAGGATCTGGTCGGCGGTGCAGCCTATGACAAGCACGGCAAGCCGCTGGCGGATGAAACCATGGCCAAGGCGCAAGAAGCTGACGCCGTGCTGCTGGGCGCCGTCGGCGGCCCTGCCTATGACGATCTGGATTTCTCAGTGAAGCCCGAGCGCGGCCTCTTGCGCCTGCGCAAGGAAATGGACCTCTATTCCAACCTGCGCCCCGCGCAGTGCTTTGACGCGCTGGCGGATTTCTCCTCGCTGAAAAAGGACATCGTGGCCGGCCTCGACATCATGATCGTGCGCGAGCTGACTTCGGGCGTCTACTTCGGCGAGCCGCGCGGCATTTTTGAGGAAGGCAACGAGCGCGTCGGCATCAACACCCAGCGCTATACCGAGAGCGAGATCGAGCGCGCCGCCCGCTCCGCGTTCGAGCTGGCGATGCGCCGGGGCAAAAAGGTCTGCTCGATGGAGAAGGCCAATGTGATGGAGAGCGGCATCCTGTGGCGCGAGGTTGTGACCCGTGTCTCCGCTGACTACCCCGAGGTCGAGCTGTCGCACATGTATGCCGACAATGGCGCCATGCAGCTGGTGCGCGCGCCCAAGCAGTTCGACGTGATCCTGACCGATAACCTGTTCGGCGACATCCTGTCCGACTGCGCGGCGATGCTGACCGGCTCGCTGGGCATGCTGCCTTCCGCGTCGCTGGGTGCACCGATGGAAAACGGCCGTCCCAAGGCGCTGTACGAGCCCGTGCATGGCTCTGCTCCCGACATCGCGGGCCAGGGCAAGGCCAACCCGATCGCCTGCATCCTGAGCTTTGCGATGGCGCTGCGCTACAGCTTTGATCAGGGCGCCGAGGCCGACCGTCTGGAAGCCGCGGTTGAGAAAGTCCTGGCTGACGGTGTGCGCACTGCAGACCTGTTGGGCGAAGACGGCGTGGAGCCGGTTTCCACCAGCCAGATGGGCGATGCCGTGATTGCAGCTCTGGATACCAGCCTCTGATTTCCAGGCCGGTCCAAGCAAGTTCCAAAGCCCCGCCTGACCGTCAGCGCGGGGCTTTTTCACGGCTGCGCCGGCCCCATCTGCGCCCGCAAAAAGAATTCCTGAAAACCACAGCTTTCTACGGAATCGCCCTTGTCAAACCCCGCCCCCTGAGCTATTTCGCCCTCCACGGTCGGAGCGTAGCTCAGCCTGGTAGAGCACTGTCTTCGGGAGGCAGGGGCCGGAGGTTCGAATCCTCTCGCTCCGACCAATAAAACAAGGCGCCTTAGGGCGTCTTTTTTATTTTGAAACGGTGTTCAATGTTTCCGGGACATGAGGATCAGACCGTTTCCAGCGCGGACATCCGCAGCTTTTTCCACAACACCTCCAACGTCGGCTTGGTGCTGCGCGGGTCGCGGTACAGGCGGATTTCCAGATCTGTTGCCAGCCGCTCATCCACCACCGCAAAGCGTCCCTGTTTAATCTCCTCACGGCACAGGCTGAGGGGCAGCCAGCCCATGCCAAAGCCCTCCTGGATCATCGCCTTGACGCTATTGGCCAGCGCGTTCTGATTGACCACAAAGACCTTCTGGCCGGGCAACAGCTGCGCCAGCGCGAATTCCTGCACTGAGCGCAACGCCGAGACCGCGCCATAAGACAACAGGGGCACCGCATCCTTGCCGCCCTTGGGAAAGGAAAACTCGGGCACGCCGTCAGGGGTTGTCCGGGAAACCGGCACATAACGGTCGGTGGACAGGGTCAGATGATCGAAATTGGCAACCTCCAGCGGACCCAGGAAATCCATCGACGGATGCCAGTAGGTCAGGATCACATCGCAATAGCCCTGCTGCAGCGCACTGACGAACTGGTCCGCAGCCCAGGAGGTGGAGTTCAGATCGGTATCCACCCCGCCCTCGCTGGCCAGGGGCGCGATCAAAGTCTTGTAATGCGTCATGTACAGCGACTGGGACGTTGCGAAGCGGATCACATTTTCGCCCGCGGCATCAATCGTCTGGCAGCGCTCGATGGTTTCCTCGTAGGTGCGCAGCATGATGCGGGACTGCGACAGGAACACCTCGCCCGCCGGGGTCAGGGTCAGCGGCAGGGTTTCGCGGTTGATCAGCCGCACGCCGATCTCATTCTCCAGCGCCCGGATGCGGCGGGAGAACGCCGGCTGGCTGACATTGCGCTCCTCGGCCGCGCGCGAGAAATTCTTGCACGCGACCAAAGCCTCGAAGTCCTTAAGCCAGATGATGTCCAACTGGGCGTCCCGTCCTAACCGGCGGCCACCGCATCCAGCCTGTCTTCTTCGACAGCATGGCAGGCGACTGTGCTGCCATCGGGCTGGTGAATGGCTTTTGGCTGTTCACTCTTGCATCGTGCGTCCGCAAAGGCGCAGCGGCTTTGGAAGGGGCAGCCTGTCGGCAGATTGATCGGCGTCGGGATCTCGCCCTTAAGGCGGATATGGTTCGGCCGGTCGTCCTTCAGCTGCGGCACCGCGGACAGCAAGGCCCGAGTATAGGGATGTTTGGGGTTGGAGAACAGCGTTGCTGTGTCCGCAACCTCGCAAACCGACCCAAGGTAAAGTACCGCAACACGGGTGCCGAAATGCTCCACCACGCTCAGGTCGTGGGTGATGAACAGATAGGTGAGGCCGCGGCTTTCCTTGGCTTCCAGCATCAGGTTCAAAACCTGCGCCTGGATCGACACGTCCAATGCGCTGATCGGCTCATCCGCGATGATGAACTCCGGATCCACTGTCAGGGCGCGGGCAATGGCAATGCGCTGGCGCTGGCCGCCGGAAAACTCATGCGGGTAGCGTTTCGCCCAGCTGGGATCGACCCCCACCGACAGCATCACCTCGGTCACCTTGTCGCGCACTTCTGCTGCCGAGGCGTTTGGAAAGTGGTGCCGCACCGGTTCTTCCAGCGCTTGCCGGATGGTCATGCGCGGGTTGAGCGAAGCATAGGGGTTCTGGAAGATCATCTGGATCTTCTTGCGCAGGGGCTGCATGGCGCCGCGCGACAGATCGTCGATGCGCTGGCCGTCATAATGGATTTCGCCCGCGGTCGGGGTCAGCAGTCCGGCCACCAGCCGCGCCACTGTCGACTTGCCGCAACCCGACTCGCCAACCACACACAACGCCTCGCCGCGGCCCACCTCCAGCGAGACGTTGTTTACCGCGTGAACCGAGCGGCTTTCGCGCACGATTTTGCCGTGTTTGAACTTCAGCGTCTCGAGGAAGCCCTGATCCAGATCGAACCGCTTTTCCAGGTTCTTGATCTGCAGCAGCGGGCGGTCTGTCTTTGCGTCCTTCATGCCCGTGCCTCCTGACGGTCTTCATCGCTGTTCAGGCGCTGCACCTCGTGGCAGGCCACCTCGACCTCGCCGTAATGCACGATGTCCGGCACCCGGCTGCGGCACAGATCGGTGGCATATTTACAGCGCGGATTGAAGGCGCAGCCGGTGGGGATGCTGGTCAGCCCGGGCATGTTGCCGGGGATCTGCTTCAGCCGCTGGCCGGGCACGGTCTGCTGCGGCAGCGCGTTGATCAGTCCCTGGGTATAGGGGTGCTGCGGGTCGTTGATGATTTCCCGCGTGCGCCCCGCCTCGATGATCCGGCCGGCATACATCACCAGCGTGCGCTCGGTCATCTGGCTGACCACGCCCAAATCATGGGTGATCAGGATCAGCCCCACCTGGTTCGACTGGCACAGCTCCAGCATCAGCTCCATAATGTCGGCCTGAATGGTCACATCCAGCGCCGTCGTGGGCTCATCCGCGATGATCAGCTGCGGGTCCAGCAGCAGCGCAATTGCGATGATGATCCGCTGGCGCATGCCGCCCGACAGCTCGTGCGGGTATTGCTCCAGACGTTCCTCCGGCGAGGGGATATAGACCTCACGCAGCTTGACGATGGCGATCTGGCGCGCTTCTTCGCGGCTCAGCTTGCGGTGCGCCAGCAGGGTTTCAACCATCTGCTGACCGATGGTCAGCACCGGGTTCAGCGTCACCATCGGGTCCTGAAAGATCATCGCCATGCGGTTGCCGCGCAGGGTGCGCAGACGCTTGTCGTTCATCTGCACGACGTCCTCGCCATCGAACAGGATCTGGCCGTTGTCGATGTAACCGGGGCGGCTCAGCAGGTTCATCAGCGAGAACCCTGTGATCGACTTGCCGGCGCCGCTTTCGCCGACAATACCCAGGCGCTCGCCCTTAGCCAGGTCAAAAGAAATGCCGTTGAGGGCAGTGACCGTCTCGTCGCGCATGGCGAATTTCACGGTCAGGTCGCGAACGGAAAGAAGGCTCATCGCGTTACCCCTTGTAAAGTTTCGGGTTCAGGACGTCGCGCATCCAGTCGCCCAGCAGATTGATGACCAGGACCAGCACCACCAGCACCACGCCGGGGATCGCGGTGATCCACCAGCTGCCGGAGAAGATGTAATCAAACCCCGAGGAAATCAGCGAGCCCAGCGACGGCTGGCTCGGCGGCATGCCCAGACCCAGAAAGCTGAGCGACGCCTCGGAAATGATAGCGTTGGCGACCTGCACGGTGGAGATCACGAATATCGGCGACAGCGAGTTCGGCAGGATGTGCCGCACCATGATCCGCATCGGGCCAAATCCCAGCACACGGGCGCTGTCGACGTATTCCTTTTTCTTCTCGGCCAGCACGGTGGCGCGCACGGTGCGGGCGTATTGCGGCCATTCCGCCACTCCGATCACCGCAATCAGAAAGACAACGGCATAGCGGTTGAACGTATCAGTTCCGAACATCGCCTGCGTCACAGCCAGGAAGATGATCGCCACCATCAGGGTCGAGAAGGACAGCTGGATATCCGCCATCCGCATCAGCAAGCTGTCCAGACGGCCGCCGACATAGCCGGCAATCAGTCCGATGGAGATGCCCAGGAAGGCCTGAAGCGCCACGGCGCAGATACCGATCAGCAGCGACAATCGGGTGCCGTACAGGATGGTGGACCACAGGTCGCGGCCCTGATCATCAGTGCCCAGCATGAATTCAGGCAACGAGCCGCTGACCCAGGCCGGCGGATATTCTGAGTTCATGATATCAATGGACCCCGGATCGTAAGGGTCAAAGGGCGCGATCAGCGGCGCCAGAAAGGCCGCCACGGCGATCAGAAGGAAGATGATCATGCTGACCACCGCCACCGGGTTGCGGCGGAAGCTGTATCCCATGTTGGAGTTCCAAGCCTTGGACCAGCGCGACGGTTCGGATTTCGGGGAAATCGTTTCAGTGCTCATGCGCCCATCCTCGCAATATTCACGGTCGGGTTCACCAGGCCATAGATCAGATCGACGATGGTGTTGGTGACCACAAAGATGAAGCCGACAACAATCAGATAGGCCACGATCAGCGGGGTATCGACGCGGTTCACCGCCTCAAGGAACATGAACCCCATGCCCGGCCACTGGAACACCGTCTCGGTCAGGATGGTATAGGCCACCATGGTGCCGATCTGCACGCCGCCCACGGTGATCACCGGCAAAAGCGTGTTCTTCAGCGCATGCACAAAATAGATGCGCCACGGGTTGATGCCCTTGGCCTTGGCGTATTTCACGTATTCCGACTGCAGCACTTCCATCATCTCGGCCCGGATCAGCCGGACAAACAGCGGCAGCATGATCGAGGCCAGCGCAATCGACGGCAGGATGATATGCAGCCAGCCGTCAGCAGTGGCAAAGTTGGTTTGCCAATAGCCCCAGACCTGTACAGTGTCGCCGCGCCCGTAAGAGGGCAGCCAGCCGTATTCCACCGAGAACACAAAGATCATCAGGATCGCAGTCAGGAACACCGGGATCGAAATGCCGATGATCGACAGGCCCATGATTATACGGCTCAGGATCGAATTGGGCTTGATCGCGGTATAGACACCCAGCGGCACTGAGAATCCGACGATGATCAGCGTCGCGCCGAACACCAGCTCCAGCGTTGCCGGCAGCTTCTTCAGGATCACGTCCAGCGCCGGTTCCTTGAAGAAATAGGAGGTGCCCAGATCGCCCTGCAGCGCATTGCCCGCGAACCGCAGGTATTGCGTCACGAAGCTGTCGTTCAACCCCAGCTCATCGCGCAGCTGCTGGCGCACTTCTTCCGAAACCGACTGTCCGACCAGCTCGCGCAGCGGGTCGCCCAGGTTGCCCTGGATGGCGAAGGCAATCAGCGAGATGACGAACATCACGGCAATCGCCTGGATCACTCGCTTGGCGAGATAGGCAAACATCTTCCTGACCTTTGTAGAGTTTGGTTACAGCGCAGGGCGCATTGTCCAAGCGGGACGCGGATCCTGCAAACACAGCCTTGGCGGCCGCTTGTTATGGGGGTGGCCCGGGCCGGCCGGGGAGACCGGCCCGGGTTAAATCAGTGGCTTAGCTGCCGGTCTCGACGACCAGGTCACCGAAATAGGGGAAGTTCAGCGCGTTCACGATGTCGCCTGCGTTCATGCCGGACTTGGCGCCCCATGCCAGGTTCTGCCAGTGCAGCGGGATAAACGCGGCCTCGTCGTACAGGATGCCTTCCAGCTTCTGCAGCAGCTCTCCACGCTTGGCCGGATCGGTTTCCGCATTGGCTGCATTCATCAGCGCATCAGCTTCTTCGTTGCAGTAGTTGCCAGAGTTGTACTGGCCGTTGCCGGTTGCTTCATCCGGGCAGGCGGTCAGGAACTGGTGGAAGTTGGCGGAATCTTCGGTATCCGCGTGCCAGCCGATCATCATCATGTCCGCCGCGCGCTCGTCGAAAGTCGGCCAGTACTGGGCCTTGGGCATGGTCTGCAGATCCACTTTGATGTTGATCTGCGCCAGCATCGAGGCCACCGCCTGGGCAATCTTGTCGTCGTTCACATAGCGGTTGTTCGGCGCCATCATGGTGATCGAGAACCCATCGGCATAACCAGCCTCTGCCATCAGCGACTTGGCTTTTTCCAGGTCAAAGCGCGGCGCGAAGCCTTCGCTGTAGCCCAGGTAGCCCGCCGGGCTGGCCTGGCCGCCGACGGTGCCGAAGCCGCGCATGATGCGGTCAACGATGCCAGCGTTGTTCACCGCATAATCGATCGCCTTGCGGACGCGGGCGTCCTTGAAGGCCTCAACACGGTCCTGATTCATCTGGAAAGTGATGATGCGGGTGCCGGGCATGGTGATCAGGTCAACGCCCTGGGCATCCGCCACGCGCTTGAGGTCAGTCGGCGGAACCGGCGCGATGAAGTCGACATCGCCGGACAGCAGGGCTGCCACGCGGGTCGGGTCTTCCTTGATCGGGGTCAGCACGATCTTGTCGACATTGCCGGCGTCTGCGTCCCAGTAATCGGCGTAGCGGTCGAACACCACGCGCACGCCCTGCTCACGCTCGGAGACGATGAACGGGCCGGTGCCGGAGACGTTGCGGGAGGCAAAGCTGTCGCCGTGCTTGACGATCTCGGCCTTGTCCTTGCCGTCGGCAGTGGTGCCGGAATAATAGGCGCTGTCCATCGGAAAGATGTAGGTCGCGGTGTGCAGGACCAGCGGATAAGGCTCCGAGGTCTTGAGGTCGAAGGTCATGTCATCGACGACTTCAACATCGGTGAACGGGGTGAAGATGCCTTTGAAATCGTCGCTTTCTTTCAGCCGGTCAAAGGTCCAGTCCACGTCCTTGGCGGTCAGCGGGTTGCCGCTGTGGAAGGTCACGCCGCTGCGCAGCTTGAAGCGCATGGTGGTGCCGTCGATCTGCTCCCAGCTTTCGGCCAGGCGCGGTTCGAACTGCAGGTCCTGGGTCCAGCGCACCAGCGGGTCAAAGACCATGTGCGACAGCTGCAGCGTGCCGCCGGACAACTGTTCATGCGGATCCAGCGAGACCGGGTCAGCGTCATAGGCAACGCGCACGGTGGTTTCGGCGTAGGCAACCGGTGCCATCGCCACCACCGCAGCAGCCGCCAGGCTTCTGACAAATTTCGTCATTAGGCATACTCCCCTGTGATTATGGCGTGAACGCTATCCGGTGGCGCGGCATCTGTGAAATGCCGATATCGCATAGGGTATGCAACCTGCACATTGGAGCTATGCGCTTCAGGAATATCCGTGCCTTTGCAAGCCCTTGTGGGCAGCGCTCAGGCGAAAGCACAGTTAACAGGCTGCTGAAAAACTCGGGGTTCTTCGAAAACGCCGAGTGATCCGGAACCCGGTCACTCAGATCAAGCCGACAGAACCACCGATACGCCAAGTTCAGATGCACCTCCTCGCAGATCCGGCGTTCGGACCGGATGGCCGTCAAGCTGAGGGCGCTGCCCTCCCCCTCGGGCACCCCCATTCGACAGGGCCGTGTCCTCGGCTAGGCGACAGATGTGGGTGGGCATCCGGGATTTGCAGGGAACCTTTCTTCGTCAAACCCGCCAAAGTGAGCGATATTCAGTCGCAGATTGTTCCACGCCGGTGTTTACAATACCGGTCTCCAACTCTTGGCCGAGGCGTTTTGGCCTGAGCAGGCATCCGCACCCGGCGAATTGTCGCCGTGTGCCTTGATTGGAACGCCGGATAACTCCTTCAATCGCTGACGCAATGCGCTATCTTCCGGGCTGGCCGGGCGCCGCCGGTACACACGCGGATCGATCCCGGCCAGCGCACAATCCCGCCGTTGCGAGCAACTCTTCTCTTTCATGGCCCAGTCCACGGCGCGTCTCCTTGAACCGGGCTTCAGAAGTTTTTTCCAAGCATCTCTTTCAGCGTGGCGGCATCAAGCATTTGCTCCGCCAGCATCTTCTTCAGCTTGGCGTTCTCTGCCTCCAGCGCCTTCAGCCGCCGGGCGTCCGGAACTTCCATGCCGCCATACTTCGACCGCCACTTGTAGAAGGTCGCATCGCTGATGCCGTGCTTGCGGCACAACTCCTTCGCGCCCATCCCGGCCTGGTGCTCCTTCAGAATGCCTATGATCTGTTCTTCGCTGAACCGGCTTCTCTTCATCGTCTGTCTCCTCGGTTGACCCGAGCTTTCAACTCGTGACCGGGCTCTATCCGGATAGCGCAATCTCCCTGTGGCCCGAGAGCGGCGGAACATGTCTCGTTCCGAGCCACTTTCCACCGCGGGCACAAGTCGTTTGCACGACCCGGTTTCCGCCCCAGAGGGTAACGATCCCTTTTGCGGAAGCGAGGCTGGACATTCCGGCCTGGGCAGCTCCGCCTTCTGCAAGTGACAGTAAAAATCCGCGCGAGGCGCGCGGATTGCATATCCCAGGAGTCGTAACAGGGCATCGGCGGGCTGCACCCGCTCCCCCCTGCCCCCGGCATTTTCCATATGATTGGTCCGCCTGCCATCCGGCCGGCAATCTGAACACGGGTTCTGATGCTGCTGCGCGCCAGCCTCCACGGAGAAATCCGGTTCCTCCCGCGCCAGGCGCGGGCCCCTCCCAATTTCACCGCTCCGGCCCCGTGTGTCAGATCACCGTCCGGCCGCAGTCCAGAAGACACGAGGTCTTCCGAAGTGAAAATCAGGGAAGGCTTCGCCACTGGCGGAACAGGAGGCGCGAGCGGGCATGTTGGAGACACGAAAAAGGAAAGATTCTGTCGCAAAAGGCAAAACTACGTGTCGCCTGAGAACAGAAGAAGTGGCGGACCGAGGAGGATTCGAACCCCCGACCCCTTGATTCGTAGTCAAGTACTCTATCCAGCTGAGCTATCGGTCCACTGCGGCGGGGTTTACTCATAGTGCTGGGGAGTCGCAACCCCAAAACCCAAAATTAGTTTCCTCCGGCTGACATAGTTCACGCCAGCCTGCTTGCCGCGGTCAAATTGTGCCGTCGCCCTTGGGCAGGCAGATCTCAAAAACGGTGCCTGCCGGGCTGGTTTCCTTCAGCACGACCGATCCGCCATGGCCGCGAGCCAGCTCGCCCGCTATGGCCAGCCCCAGCCCGGTGCCGCCCTTGCGGGCACCGCCCTGGAACGGGGTGAACAGATTGTCCTGCGCCTTCTTCGGCAAGCCGGGGCCGGTGTCGGCAACGGTGATGTACCAAGCGTCCTCTTCCTCATACGCGCCAACCGTGATCCGGCCCGGCTTTCCGGTG
The DNA here is from genome assembly GCF_001593695.1 of Leisingera sp. F5. Taxonomy (NCBI): domain Bacteria; kingdom Pseudomonadati; phylum Pseudomonadota; class Alphaproteobacteria; order Rhodobacterales; family Roseobacteraceae; genus Leisingera; species Leisingera sp. F5. Next base: position 204,652 of record NZ_LUKH01000009.1, read on the forward strand.
GCCGTGATCGCCTGACGGGCATTGCGCACCAGGTTCATGACAATGCGGAACAGCTGTTCGGAATCGGCGCGCAGCATCATCGGTTTGGGCACCGCATTGACGATCCCGACCAGCTGGCTGTCCGCGGCCAGCAGCTCGCTTTCGGCAATATCCGCAGTGATTTCATGCAGGCAAACCACTGCAAAGGTGGGCGAAGGTTCCTCCGCACGGCCGAACGCCAGGGTGCCCTCACATAAGGAAACCGCACGGGTGATCGAATTCACCAGCTTCGGCGCCAGCCGGCGCACCAGGGGGTCCTCGCTCATTTCTATCCGGTCGGTGAACAGCTGCGCAGAGGTCAGGATGTTGCGCAGATCATGGCTCACCTTGGCGACCGCGCCGCCCAGCTGGGCCAGCCGCTCGCGCTGCTTCAGCGCCTGTGTCAGCTCGGTCTGCAACTGCATCAGCGCCTCTTCTGCCTCGCGCAGCTCCACCACGCTGGAACTCGGGTGGATGATGCCCCGCGCATCTTCCGGAGCCGCCGCATAGCGCTGCATATAGCCAACCACGCTCTTGATCGGTTTCACCAGCACAATCCGCACCGCAACAAACAGCAAAAGCGCCGTGAAAACCGAAATCACCGCCGACAGAACCAGGATCCGAACCCCGTAATCGATCATCGCCATCCGTAGCGGCGCGGTTTCCATGGTGACCTCGATCAGCAGCCCGGCATCGCGCACCGGCGCGCCGATCACCCGGATAATCTCGTTTTCTGGCCGGGACAGCCGCAGCACCGCATCCCGGATCAGGGTCATTGCCCCCGCCATCCGCAAATCATAAGTGCCGGTGATCTGCTGCGGAATGGCCGAGGCCAGCATCAGCTGGCGGATCTCATCGCGGCGCAGCACCACGTTGTAGACACCGGCATTCTCCAGAAGCTCCGCTTCCAGCTCCGTCTCCAGCATGTCGTCCGCCAGCAGCGCCAGCGAGGCAATCTGCGCCCGCTGCAGCCGGTCGGCCAGGTAATCCTCGCGGAACCGCGCAATTGAAGGCACAAAGATCAGCACCTCGGCCAGCATCACGAAAACAGTTGTCAGGATCAGAAATCTGCCCGAAAGCGTGTTGAGCATCCCGCCGCCCTTACCTCAAGGAATCCAGCGCTGAACAAAGCGCACTGCGCGTTTCACAAAACCGCTCTCAAACAGCCGCGGGGAGAAATAGGCCCCTGCCGCCCGTTTGTTAATCTCGCTGATCGATGGGTAAGGCGCAACCATGGCCGCAATCTGGCTCATTTTCAGACGGTTGGCCAGCGCCATCGACCACAGGCTGATCAATTCGCCAGCCTGATGGCCCGCGATGGTGGCGCCGACGGGACGGCCCTTGAACACCATCACCTTGATGAAGCCCTTGGTCTTGCGTTCGGCAATGGCACGGTCGTTGTGATGGTAGTCGAACCGCGCCACCTCCAGTTTGACACCATAGATGTCGCGCGCCTGTACCTCGGTCAGGCCAACCTGCGCCAGCTCCGGGTCGGTATAGGTGACCCAGGGGATATGGCTGGTCTTTGCCTTCGACGGCAGGCCGAACAGGGCCGAACGGATGATGACGCTGGCGTGATAGCCCGCTACATGGGTGAACTGCAGCCCGCCGGCCACGTCGCCGATGGCATAGACCTGTCTGTTGGCGGTCAGCAGGCTGCCGTCCACCTTGATGCCGTTATCCGTGGTTTCAACCCCGGCGGCAGAGAGGTTCAGCCGCTCCATATTGGCCTTGCGCCCCACCGCCATCAGCAGGTGGCTGCCCTTAAACAGGCTGCCGTCCTTGGTCTCCACCTCAACCGCCCCGGCCTGGCCGCCGATACGGGACACCATGGCGCCCTCCACGATCTCCACGCCTTCTGCGCGCAATCTGTCCAGTACCAGCGATGCGGCCTCCGGATCATCCTTGCCCAGCGCTTTGAAACCTTCGATCACGGTGACTTTGCTGCCCAGACGGATATGCGCCTGCGCCATTTCCATGCCGATCGGACCGCCGCCGATGATCAACAGATGCTCCGGCCTCTCGCGCAGCTCAAACAGGGTTTCGTTGGTCTCATACGGCACCTTGTCCAGCCCCGGAATCGGCGGCACCAGCGGCGAAGAACCGGTGGCAATCACCACCCGCCGCGCAATGATCCTGTGCGGGCCTGCTTCGACTTCTGTTGGCGAAACGAAACGGCCGAACTCGCGGATCACCCGCACGCCAAAGCCCTCGAACCGTTCCTGACTGTCGACCGGGGCGATGGTATCAATCACCGCCTGCACATGATCCTTGGCCGCGGCATAATCCGGCTGCGGATGCTGATCCGCCACGCCGAATGCTTGGGTATGCGCCTGGGCGTGCGCCGCCTTGCCGCTGGCCAGCAGCGCCTTGGAGGGCACACAACCATAGTTCAGGCAGTCGCCGCCCATCTTATGGCCTTCGAGCAGCACCACAGAGGCACCCATCTGACTGGCCCCAGCGGCCACCGACAGCCCGCCCGATCCGGCGCCGATAATCAGGAGATCACATTCAATGCGGCTCATGTTCAGGTATCCTTGTTTTTCTTGCCGCGCAGGGTGCCGCGGACGGATTTGACCAGGATCGGCATCGCCGCCAGCACGCACAGCCCCAGAATCGGCCCGATCACATGCGGCTCCCACAACAAGCTCAGGTCCGGGTCTTCACCGCGGTCGAACACCGACCCGACCCCGACCCCGATCCATGTAAACACAATGGCGCCCGGAATAATGCCCGCCGCCGTGGTCCACAGGAAGTTGCTGAATTTCACGCCCACAAGCGCGGGCAGCAGGTTGGCGACAAAAAACGGCACCGCCGGCACCAGCCGCAACAGCAGCAGCACCTCGACCTCGTTCTCGCGCAGCGCCTGTTTCAGCATCTGAACCCGGCCTTCTGCCGCTTCCATTCTGGCGGTCAGCGCCGCCCCCAGCCCCCAGCGCGCCGCCAGAAAGATGCCGGCCGCACCGATGGTAGCCGAGATCACATTGACCGCGGTGCCCGTCACCAGCCCGAACAGGAACCCGCCGGTGACCGAGGCCACCGCAGCGCCAGGCAGCGAAAACACCACGATCACAATATAGATGCCCATGAACAGCGCCACGAGGCCGAGGAAATTCTGATCCCGGAATGCCATCAGCGCCTCACGGTTGTCGCGCAGCGTCTCGAAGGTCAGGTAATCCTTCAGCGTCACCGCCCCGATCAGCGCCACCGCCGCCACGGCAATCAGGGGCAGGTGGCGGATCAGCCCGGGCTTGGCCGCTGGCTGATCCTTCGGCGGGGAATCGGTCTTGGGGGTCTCGCTCATGTTGCTCATACGTCCGTCTCTGTAACAGTGCCTTGTTGCTACGTGTTAAATGGCCCGCAGGCGAGGCCGGGCAGCCCTGCCTCACGGCTGCTTGATCGCCCGCCCCCGGATTCGTGAGTTTTGTGGCAGAATCACTGCCCCGATGTTACATCCGCCCTGCCCGGAGGCTGTTCCGGTGCGGTTTTTGGCAGAAATGTTGCACAACTCTCCGAAAACCCGTGCCGCAGGGTTTGACTTACCCGCCGTTCCCTCCTAAAGACCGGGCTTCGAGATAGACCCCCGGGAGGCGATTCCGCGCCCTGCCCGAAGATACAATGTGGAGACCGGAGCGATGAAACGCACCTATCAGCCTTCGAACCTGGTTCGTAAACGCCGCCACGGCTTCCGTGCGCGCATGGCCACCAAAGCTGGCCGCAAGATCCTGAACGCCCGCCGCGCCCGCGGCCGGAAAGAACTGAGCGCATAAGCTCAGTTCCCGTTCTGACGGACATGACACCGCCGGAGGCCCCCAAGGACGGCACTGCTGCCCGCGGGGACACGCCTCCGGCGGTGTCCGTTTGCGCAGCTGCTGCGCCAAAGATCGAGGTCATGGCCAAGCGCCGTGATTTCCTTTCCTGTGCCCGCCCGCCTGCCCGCAAGCAGGGCACCAAGGGCATGATGGTCCAGGGCCGCAACCGCCAGGGTGACGGCGGCATCCGCATGGGTTTCACCTGTTCCAAAAAGGTCGGCAATGCCGTTGCGCGCAACCGCGCCAAACGGCGGCTGCGCGAGGCCGCGCGGATGATTCTCCCCGCGCATGGCCGTCCGGGCTGGGATTACGTGCTGATCGGCCGCGCGGTGGAGACCGCCCAGCGTCCATTCGAGGAGCTGAAGCGCGACCTGATCTACGCCCTGAAAAAGATCCACGGCCAGTAAAGCAGTCCAAGCCGGGCCAGCGCCTGCCTGCGGGATGGCGCTGCAATGGCGGGAACAGCCACTTTATCCAAGCAAATTTACTCCCGGTTTTCCGTGAAGCGCCCAGACTGCAAAGCGCCAGCCCGATGGGGCGGGCAGGCGCTGGCCCGGCGCCTGCGGCTTGTTCCGGGCTTTAAGCCTCATTGCCACGAAACCGTCCTCCCCCTATCTAACCCGCATGACCCCTCTGGCCCATATCCTCGCCCTGCCTGTGCGCGCCTACCGGCTGCTGTTCAGCCCCTGGGTCGGCTTCAACTGCCGCTACCAGCCCACCTGCTCGGCCTATGCGCTGGAAGCGCTGGAAAAGCACGGGGGCCTGAAAGGCGCCTGGCTGACGGCCCGCCGCATCGGGCGCTGCCACCCCTTCGGCGGCGACGGTTATGACCCGGTCCCGGACAAGCACGACTGACGCCGGAACACCTTTTTTCTTGGCAAAACGCACTTCCTCAGCTAGGGCGCGGCCATGCTTGATGATGATCTGGACGAAATCCACCCGCTGTTTGCCGGCGCCCCCTCGACCACCGAGTTCAAGAAACTCAGGAAGCGCATCGTGCGCTATGCGCGTGAGGCGATTGACCAATACGGCATGGTGGAGCGCCGCGCGGACGGCAGCACCCCGAAATGGCTGGTCTGCCTCTCGGGCGGCAAGGACAGCTATACCCTGCTGGCGGTTCTTTATGAGTTGAAATGGCGCGGGCTGCTGCCGGTGGACCTGCTGGCCTGCAATCTGGATCAGGGCCAGCCCGGTTTTCCGGCCACCGTGCTGCCGGAGTTCCTGGAGAAGATGCGCGTGCCGCACCGGATCGAATATCAGGACACCTATTCCATCGTCATGGACAAGGTGCCGCAGGGCCGGACCTTTTGTGCGCTCTGTTCACGCCTGCGCCGCGGCAACCTCTACCGTATCGCGCGCGAAGAGGGCTGCTCGGCCGTGGTTCTTGGCCATCACCGGGATGACATTCTGGAAACCTTCTTCATGAACCTCTTTCACGGCGGCCGACTGGCGACCATGCCGCCCAAGCTGGTGAACGAGGAAGGCGACCTGTTTGTGTTCCGCCCGCTGGCCCATGTGGCCGAGGCCGACTGCGAAAAATTCGCCCGTGCCATGAACTATCCGATCATTCCCTGCGATCTCTGCGGCAGCCAGGACGGGCTGCAGCGCCAGCAGGTGAAACAGATCCTGGATCAGTGGGAATCAAACAGCCCGGGCCGCCGCCAGGTGATGTTCCGCGCACTGATGAATGCCCGGCCCTCGCATCTTCTGGACCCGAAACTGTTCGATTTTGCCGGTTTGGACCTGAAGAATGAGGATTCTGAAGCGGAAATACCGGAAATCCCCAAGCTGCGTTAACTCCCGGGTTAGATCAGCGCCTTAGTCTCATGCCGGAACGACTGGCTGCAGACGAAAGGTCTGAGAATGACACACACGGGATCAGGTCTCCTGGCACGGCTCCGGCAAACCCTTGCCCCGGCACTTTTCGGGCCGCCTGTGCTCGCATTCCTGCCTGCCCTGACCCTGGCCACCTATTGGCTCGGCGGCGAAACCGCATTGCTTTCGGTGGCACTTGGCCTGCCAGTGCTGATTGCCGTCGCTGGCGGATTCAGCAAGCTGGGCGGCGGCGGCCTGCCGCGCGACAGTGTCACCGGCATGATGCTGCGCGACGGGTTTGAGCATGAAACCGCCCGGATCTATGAAGAATGCGCGGAAACGGATCTGCGCTCCGCTGTCTTCATCCTGGAGCTGGACGATTACAAAGAACTGGCAGACCGGCACGGCCATGAGGCCGGCGACCGCATCGTTCAGCACTGCGGCACGCAGATCGCTTCGATCCTGCGCCAGCACGATACCATTGCCCGGATCGGCGACAGCCGCTTTGCCATCTGCCTGGCCCCGACCCTGCAACTGGATCTGGAATTATGCATCCAGCTGGCCGGCCGGATGCAAACCGCCGCTGAGGAACCTGTGCCGTTGGATGGCACCAATATCTACGTGACCTCCTCCATCGGCTTCTGCCAGCGCAACCGGGCTCCGGGAAAGACCGGGTCCGACTGGACCGGTGCAGCCGTGACAGCCCTGGCCGAGGCGCAAAGCAACGGCCCCGGCGGCATCCGCGCCTTTTCGGTGGATATGTCCGGGCGCGGCGGGGCCCGCTCCAACCTGCGCGAAGAGGCCGCCTCGGCACTGGAGTCGGGTCAGATTCAGGCCTGGTTCCAGCCGCAGATCTGCACTGACACCGGCCGGGTTTCCGGGTTCGAGGCTCTGGCCCGCTGGTCGCACCCGGTGCAGGGGCTGATCCCGCCCTCGACCTTCCTGCCCGCGCTGGAGGAAGCCGGGCTGATGGACCGGCTGAGCCAGGTGATGCTTTACAACTCCCTGGTAGCAATCAAGGCTTGGGATGCCGCCGGCGTCCAGGTGCCCTGCGTCGGGGTGAACTTTGCCACCCAGGAGCTGCGCAACCCCGGCCTTGCAGGCCGCATCAAATGGGAGCTTGAACGTTTTGAGCTGCCGCCAAGCCGCCTGTGCGTGGAGATTCTGGAAACCGTGATGACCGATCAGCCCGACGACGTGATCACCCGCAACATCCTCGCCCTCAGCGAAATGGGCTGCCACATCGACCTGGATGATTTCGGCACCGGCCATGCCTCGATCGCTGCCGTGCGCCGTTTCAGCATCTCGCGCATCAAAATCGACCGGTCTTTTGTGATGAAGGCGGATCAGGACCCGGAACAGCAGAAACTGATCTCCGCGATCCTCACCATGGCCGAACGGCTGGAGCTGGAAACCCTGGCCGAAGGGGTCGAAACCGCAGGCGAGCACGCGCTCTTGGCGCAGCTGGGCTGCGGTCATGTGCAGGGCTTTGGCATCGGCCGCCCGATGCCGTTTGACCAGACGCTGGACTGGATCACCGCCCATGAAGCCAAACTGCAGGATACACCTGTGATCGGCCGCCAGACCCCTTGATTATTCAATTCCTTTGATTTTCTGCTGCGCCGGGGCCCTATGCCGCCCCGGCGCACCGCGATTCTGCTTGACCTTTGCGGCCCACCTCTGTTGAACCCCACGTGTCCTTCCCTACACGAGGTGGCAGTCCCCAATGGACGATCAGAACAAAAATCTTATTCTCGCAACCGTACTCAGCTTTCTGGTGATCCTGGGGTGGTACACCTTTTTCCCGCCGCCAGAGCCGGAACAGGCACCTGATACTGTGATCAGCGAAACCGCCCCCGCAGGCGATACCGCCCTGGCCCCCAGCGCCGCAGCGGATGCCGTGGCGGAGACCGCCGCAGAAGAGGCCGGAGCCCCGGATGCCCCCCGAGTGGCCATCGATACCGCGCGCCTGGCCGGCAGCATCTCGCTGCAGGGCGGCCGGATCGACGATCTGTCGCTGAAGGATTACCGCGAGACGCTGGACGAAGGGTCTCCGATCGTCAAACTGCTGAAGCCCGTGGGCGACGCCGGCGCTTATTACGCGCTTTACGGCTGGGCGCCGGGTGCTGGCCTGTCGCTGGACGATGTGCCGGGAGCCAACACCGTCTGGACCGCTCCGGCAGACGCCGCACTGTCCACAGACAGCCCCGTCACCCTGACCTGGGACAACGGCAAAGGCCTGAACTTCTCCCGCACTATCGCGGTGGATGAGGATTACATGTTCTCGGTCACCCAATCAGTTGCTAACGCCTCTGGCGGCAGCGTCGCCCTGGCGCCCTACGGCACCCTGGCCCGCCATGGCCAGCCTGCGGACCTGAAAAACTTCTTCATCCTGCACGAAGGCCTGGTCGGCATGTCGGACGGTGAGCTGGCCGAAACCGACTATGACGACATGACAGATTTCGAGCCCGATCCCCGCGACGGGTCCAAGGCCGAAGTCAAACAGGTCGCAGAGAACGGCTGGATCGGCTTTACCGACCACTACTGGATGTCGACCCTGATCCCCGAACCGGGCCAGGCTTTCCGCTCGATCGCGAAGTTCGACGAACGCCGCGAAATCTACCAGACCGATATCGTGCTGCCGACCGTGACTGTCGCCGACGGCCAGTCGTCCGAAGTCACCACCCAGCTGTTTGCCGGCGCCAAGGAATGGGAAGCCATCCGCGGCTACGAAAAGACAGGCATCGCGGGCTTCCTGGACGTGATTGACTGGGGCTGGTTCTTCTTCCTGACCAAGCCGATGTTCTGGCTGCTGCATAACCTGAACGTCCTGATCGGCAACATGGGCTGGGCGATCATCGGCCTGACCGTGGTGATCAAGATCCTCGTCTTCCCGCTGGCCTATAAATCTTATGCCTCGATGGCCAAGATGAAAGAGCTTCAGCCGGAGATGGAGAAGCTCAAGGAGCGTACCGGCGACGACCGCCAGAAGATGCAAAAGGAGATGATGGAGCTGTACAAGCGGGAAAAAGTGAACCCCGCCGCGGGCTGCCTGCCGATCCTGATCCAGATCCCGATCTTCTTCTCACTCTACAAGGTGATCTTCGTCACCCTGGAACTGCGCCACGCGCCCTTCTTCGGCCCATTCCAGGACCTCAGCGCGCCGGATCCGACCTCGATCATGAACCTCTTCGGCCTGCTGCCCTTTGCCTCCCCGGCACCGGAAAGCATCATGGCGCTGGTCTTCATCGGTATCCTGCCGATCCTGCTCGGCATCTCCATGTGGCTGCAGCAGAAACTGAACCCGGCGCCCACCGACCCGACCCAGCAGATGATCTTTGCCTGGATGCCCTGGGTGTTCATGTTCATGCTCGGCGGCTTCGCCTCCGGCCTGGTGGTCTACTGGATCGCCAACAACACGATCACCTTCAGCCAGCAGTATCTGATCATGCGCAGCCACGGCTACAAGCCGGACGTGTTCGGCAACATCAAGTCGGGCTTCAAGAAGAAGCCGAAAGCTGACAGCTGATGACGCACCAAGTTACAGACATCTGGCGCCACCCGCTCAAATCCCACGGGCGTGAGGCGCTGGAGAAAGTAACCCTGACCGCCGGGCAGACCATGCCCGGCGATCGCGTTTGGGCCGTGGCGCATGAGGCCTCCAAGGCCGATGGCTCGGAATGGGCGCCCTGCGCTAATTTTACCCGTGGCTCCAAGGCGCCGGGGCTGATGGCGATCAATGCCACGCTGGACGACGCAAGCGGCCAGCTGACGCTGACCCACCCGCAGCAGCCTGACCTGAGTTTCGACCCGGAGAACCCGGCGGACCTGCAGCGCTTTCTTGACTGGGAAAAACCGCTGACGCCAACGGGCCGTGCCGCCTCTGCCCGGATCATCCGGGTGCCGGGCCGCGGCATGACTGACACCCCCTTCCCCTCGATCACCTTGTGCAACCGGGCTTCCCACCGCGCGGTGGAACAGGCCATCGGCCATGCGCTGTCGCCCAAACGCTGGCGCGGCAACATCTGGTTTGACCTGGATGAACCCTGGGCCGAGAACGACTGGCTGGGCCGCGAGGTTCAGATCGGCGAAGCCGTCTTTGCGGTGCGCGAGCGGGTGGTGCGCTGCCTGGCGACCACCGCCAACCCCGAAACCGGCGAACGCGACGCCGATACGCTGAAAACCCTGAAAGACAATTGGGGCCACCAGGATTTCTCGGTCTATGCCGAGGTGGTGCGCGGCGGTGACATCCGCCTGGGCGACGCGGTAAAGGTGCTGTGATGCAGATGCAATTTTCCCTGGCCGAAGCGCCGGATGACATTTCCGCCGAAAAGGGCCGCAAGCTGTTTGCGGGCGAGACCGAGTTCCTGAAAGGCGTGGTTGCGATGAACGGCCTGCCGGATGCCGACCGGCTGGAAGTCTGCTTTGCCGGCCGTTCCAACGTCGGCAAGTCGAGCCTGATCAACGCGCTGACCGGCACCAAGGGGATCGCGCGCGCCTCCAACACGCCGGGCCGCACGCAGGAGATCAACTTCTTCACTCAAGGCCCGGAGCTCTATCTGGTCGACCTGCCCGGCTATGGCTATGCCAACGCGCCGCTGAAGGTGGTGGAGCAGTGGCAGAAACTGCTGAAGCGCTACCTTTCAGGCCGCCAGAACCTGCGCCGCGCCTTTGTGCTGATCGACAGCCGCCACGGTGTGAAAGCCGTGGACGCCGAGATTATGAAGCTCCTGGACAGCTCCGCCGTCACCTTCCAATGCGTGATGACCAAGGCCGACAAGGTCAAGGAAAAGGACCGTGAGCAGATTGTTGACCAGGTGCGCGCAGCCCTTGCGCGCCATCCCGCCGCTTACCCGGAAATTGTGCTGACATCCTCTGAAAAGGGTGATGGCATCTCGACCCTGCGGTCCATTATCGCTAATTTGTGACGGATGTTTGACCGGCTCGCCTCCTATCTGGTTGTGATCGCCCTGGCCGTTGCCGGGCTGATCCCGGCTGGCTGGATGCCGGGCAGCGCGCAGGACGGCAAGGTGTTGCTGGTGATCTGCACCACCGACGGTGTGCAGGAAGCCTGGGTCGATCCGGGCGATGGCGGTTCACATGATCCCGCGGAACAGATGGATGACCGCAGCTGCCCCTTCTCCGGTTTCGCCACAGCAGCTTTGCTGCCGGAAAACACGCAGAACCTCAGCCTTGATGCGCCGCTTGCCGACCGCTGGTCGCGCGAGGTGTTCACCCATCACAGCGCCGGGTTCCACTGGCGCTACGACGCCCGCGGCCCGCCCGCCGCGGCCTAGGGTCAGCCTCCTTTCATCCGGCCTAGGCGCAGGGTGAGCGAGCAGCTTCCTGCGCCCACCCTGACAGCCTCCCTTCTGCCGAACCGCAATGGACCCGCGCCCGCCGCGCGCGCCTTGCGCCCCATTGCAGGCATGGCCGGATCAAAGGGCTCTGACCCTCTTTCCCCGATTTCAAAAATACCTGCCGGCATGAATCTGCCCGGCACCGTCCAGATATGGAGAGTCCAATGGCGACCAGCCAACCGCACCCCGCGGGCCAATCGCGCCCGTTGTCCGAGAAATTCTACTTCGCCGCCTGGCGCTGGCACTTCTATGCCGGCCTGTTTGTGGTGCCGTTCCTGATCATGCTGGCGGTGACCGGCCTGATGATGATGTTCATCACCCAGTTCGATGGCCGCGACGGCGAGAAAATCACCGTCGCCCAAGGCACAGCCGAACTCAGCATCGCTGATCAATCCGCTGCCGTGCTGGCCGCCCAGCCCGGCACCATTGCCGAATGGATCGGCCCTAAGGCGCCGGACCTGGCCGCCGTGTTCCGGGTTAAGACCGACGAAGGCCAGCGTTTGGTCGCCCTCGACCAGTACACCGGCGAGGTAATCGAAAGCTGGGACCGCCGCGCGGGCTGGTATGATTTTGCCGACAACATCCACTCCACCCTGCTGATCGGCGACACCGGCGACCGGCTGATCGAGATCGCCGCGGGCCTCGGCATCGTGCTGGTGCTGACCGGGCTTTACCTGTGGTGGCCGCGCGGCAATGCCGCCAGCGCCTTCATCCCGAACTTCCGCGCCAAGGGCCGCGCCCTGTGGAAGAACCTGCACGCGGTCACCGGCTTCTGGATGTCGGCGCTTCTGGTGGTCTTCCTGATCTCGGGCCTGTCGTGGACCGGCATCTGGGGCGGCCAGATGATGCAGGCCTGGAGCACCTTCCCGGCAGCCAAATGGGACAACGTTCCCCTGTCAGATGACATCCACGCCAGCATGAACCACGGCGCCACCAACGACGTGCCCTGGGCGCTGGAGCAGACCCCGATGCCCGCCTCCGGCTCTGAGGCGGGCATCACCGGTGTGGCTGAAGGCCAGGCCGTGGATGCCGCCAGCCTGATCGCCCTGGGCCGTGCGCTGGGGATGGAGGGCCGCTTCCGCCTCGCCTATCCCGGCAGCGGAAATGGCGTCTGGACCATCAACCGCGACAGTATGAGCGGTGACGGCGACAGCCCCTTCATCGACCGCACCATCCATATCGACCAGTACAGCGGCAAGATCCTCGCTGACGTGAAATACGACGACTACTCGCTCGCGGGCAAGGCCATGGCGGTCAGCATCCCCTTCCACATGGGTCTGATGGGCACCTGGAGCTTTATCCTGAATGTGGTGTTCTGCCTGGCCGTGATCTTTGTCTGCGTCTCCGGCCTGGTGATGTGGATCAAGCGCCGCCCGGCCGGCGCCACCCGCCTGGCTGCGCCGCCGGAACCGGCAGAGATGCCGTTCTGGAAAGGGGCCGCGCTGATTGCGGTGCTGGTGTCGCTGGCCTTCCCGCTGACCGGTCTGGCGCTGCTGGCGGTGCTGGCCTTTGACGTGCTGCTGCTGGGCCACCTGCCGCCGCTGAAACGCGCCGTGAGCTGAGACTTCCGCGGGCCCGGGACAAGGCCGCAGGCCGCCGGGCCACCGCCTGCCCGTCCCGGCGGGCTGGCGGTTTGGCTGCGTTGTGCGGGACAGTTATGCCGGATGCAGTTTACAGGCATAAACCGTGATGCGGAAAGCGGACACCGCCACCCCACGGTCAGGCGGTGGCCCGGCTTTTCACTTTTATTCCGGGCTTTAGACGTGCTGCGCGCCGTTCACCTCAATCTCGGCGCCGGAGATATAGGAACTCCCGTCCGAGCACAGGAAATAGATCGCCGAGGCCACTTCTTCCGGTTGCCCCAGCCGCTGCATCGGCAGTTTCTCGACGATCTTGTCGGTTCCGGGCGACAGGATCGCGGTCTCCACCTCGCCCGGCGCAATGGCATTGACGCGCACGCCCAGCGGCCCGAAATCATGCGCCATCTCCCGCGTCAGCGCCGCCAGAGCGGCCTTCGACGTGGCATAGGCGGCGCCGGCAAAGGGATGCACCCGGCTGCCCGCGATCGAGGTCACATTGACTACCGAGCCCTTGGCCGCCGCGAGTTCATCCTTCAACCCGCGCGCCAGCACCACCGAGCTGAAGAAATTCACATGGAACACCTTGCCCCAGTCCATCAGGTCGGTGTCCAGCGTGCTGAGCCGCTCGCCCGCCGGCCCTTTCGGTGAAATCCCGGCATTGTTGACCAGCGCATCCAGCCGGCCGTCCAGCAGCTCCTGGATCTGGCCCACCGCGTTGATCGTGTCCGACGGGTCCGACAGATCCAGCTGAACATGGTTCTCCTGGCCGCCGCCCCAGGGGCATTCCGCCGGGAACGGCTGGCGCGAGCAGGTGATCACCCGCCAGCCCTCGGCATTGAAGCGGCGCACGGTGGCGTGGCCGATACCGCGGCTGGCTCCGGTCAGGAGCAGGGTTTTCTGGCGCATCATGCGGTCCTCTTCAAGGGATTCACGGCAGGGATCTGCGGCCAGAGCCTAGCACCGGAACCGGCATCTGCAATGGCCGGGACGCAGGCGGCCCTTGGCACCAGACCAAGAAGCGCCTAAACCCTTCTGTCAAAGGAATGATGACAGCGATGAAGACACAGAACATGAACCGCGACTGGATTGCCACTGCCGAGACCCTCTCAAGCGCCCTGCCTTACCTGCAGCGCTATGACGGGGCCATTGTTGTCATCAAGCTGGGCGGCCACGCCATGGGCAGCGACGAGGCGATGGAGACCTTTGCCCGCGATATCGTGCTGATGCGTCAGGTCGGAGTGAACCCGGTGATCGTGCACGGCGGCGGGCCGATGATCAACGCGATGCTGGAGAAGCTGCAGATCCAGTCCGAGTTCGTGGGCGGCAAGCGGGTCACCGATGCCGCCACCATGGAGGTGGTGGAAATGGTGCTGTCCGGCGTCGTCAACAAACGCATCGTGCAGGCGATCAACCGCCAGGGCGGCCGTGCCGTCGGCCTTTCGGGCAAGGATGCCAATCTGATCACCTGCGATCAGGCCGATCCAGATCTGGGCTTTGTCGGCGCCCCGGCCGATTTGGACCCAAAGGTGCTGTACGGGTTGTTTGAAAAAGACATGATCCCGGTGATCGCCCCGATCGGCGCGGGCCGGGAGGGCGAGACCTTCAACATCAATGGCGACACCGCTGCCGGGGCCATCGCCAAGGCGCTGCAGGCCGACCGGCTGCTGCTGCTGACCGACGTTGCAGGCGTCAAGAACGGCGAAGGCGAAGTGGTGACCGAACTGAAGGCCGCGGACGTCGACGAAATGACCGCCAGCGGCGTGATTGCCGGCGGTATGATCCCCAAAACCGAAACCGCGCTGGATGCGGTGCGCAACGGTGTGCGCGCCTGCACCATCGTTGACGGGCGGGTGCAGAACTCGGTTTTGCTGGAGCTGTTCACCGATCACGGCGCAGGCTCGATGATCCGCGCCTGACGCGCACCGGCGGGATTGGAGGGGCGCTGCCCCTCTTGGCCCTGCCTGGCCAATTCACCCCGAGGTATTTTTGACCAGAAAGAAGCCGGATGGCAGCGGGCGGCTGCCGTCCGGCCGCTGGCTGCGTTAGCTTCCTGGCGCTTTGTAGGCTTTGGCGATGCCGCCGGCCTTCTTCTGTATTGCGGTGAATTCGTCCGAGGTGAACGCTCGCACGGTTTTCAGGTTGCTGACGGCCCCGCTGGCACCGGTTGCCATCAGCCCCGCAAGCAGGCCGGATGCGTCGTCAATTGTCACCTGGATCGCAAAATCGCTTTCGCCAGTGGTCAGATAGTAGCTTTCCAAAGTCCCGCCTGCCGCTTCGACAAGTGCGCGGGCTGCCGCCTCGCGGTCACTGGGGCTTTCAATCATCGCCTTCATCGCAGAGGACGTGTAACAACCGGTCACGATAAATCTTGGCATTCTGACTCTCCCTGGGGTGAATCCTGCAGGCCGGCGATGGGCCCGATGCCGCACAGTCCGGCCCGCATCCCCCCGGGGCAGGATCATAGCACATTCCGGCCTTCCGGCATATGAGTGCGGAACCGGCAGCGGGGCTTGCTTTTTACCCATATATGCGCCTCTCTGCATATATGGATCATGAAAACCTCCTCCGCCTTGCTGTTTTCCTGGGCCTGTTTGCGCTGTTTGCCATAGCCGAGGCCTGGGCACCGCGGCGCGCGCGGCGCCTGCCCCGGCGGCGGCGCTGGCTGACCAACCTGTCCATGTCCGTTTTGAACACCTTGACCTTGCGGGCGCTGGCCTTTGGGTTGCCCCTGCTGGCGGTTGGGGCGGCTTGGGACGCCGCTGAACACGGCTGGGGGATGCTGAACCACCTGAACTGGCCCGGCTGGCTGGAGGGACTGCTGGCGGTTTTGGTGCTGGATTTTGCGATCTGGCTGCAGCATCTGATCACCCATAAGGTGCCGCTTTTGTGGCGGCTGCACCGGGTGCATCACGCCGACCGCGACATGGACGTGACCACAGCGGTGCGCTTTCACCCCATTGAGATCGCGCTGTCGATGCTGCTGAAGACCGGACTGGTCTACCTGCTGGGGCCGTCAGCTTTGGCGGTGGTGCTGTTTGAGATGCTGCTGAACGGCACCGCATTGTTCAACCACGCCAATCTGGCGCTGCCGGGGCGGTTGGACCGGGTCTTGCGGCTGTTGCTGGTGACACCGGACATGCACCGGGTGCATCATTCCGCCCGCCGCGCGGAGCATGACAGCAACTACGGCTTTGCCCTGTCCATCTGGGACCGCATGTTCGGAACCTATACGGCCCGGCCCGGCGCAGGGCATAGGGGCATGACTGTGGGACTGCACTGGCAGGACGGGCGCCCGGCCCGGCTGGGCTGGAGCCTGAGACTGCCGTTCCGCCGCTTCTGACCGCGCCGGCGGGAAGACGCCGGCAGGACAGGACGGGACGTTTTTGCACTCTGGCAAGCAGGCTTGCGCTGTTAGGCTCGAACCAAGCCCCCGGACCGGATGCCGCAAATGACCCTGACCGACCTGCCAGACCGCCGCGCCCAAGGCGCGCTGTCTTATCCTGAGATCGAAGCTGCCGCCGCGCAGGCCGGGCTTGCGGTCTGCGGCGCCTTGCATCCCGCCCGGCAGCCCGTCAAGGCGCTGGAGGGCGGGACATTGATCCTGCTCGGCACAGCCGGGGCGTTCTGGCCCGTCTTCAAGACCAGCCCCGAGCACCGCGACGGCGCCCCGCACCCGGTGGACCGCTGGTCCGAGCGGGTGGTCGGCGCCTTGGCCCAAGACCTGCGCGGCAGCGCCTATTTCCCCTTTGGCCGGCCGCCCTACACGCCTTTTATCAACTGGGCGCTGGCGTCGGGCCGGTTTTTCACATCACCGTCACAGATGATGGTGCATGATCGCGCCGGAATGCTGATATCCTTGCGGGGGGCCCTTCATTTCAAACAGGAATTTGACATTCCCCCGCCGACTTTGGCAGAATCCCCCTGCCGCAGCTGCTCCGCCCGCCCCTGTCTCAGCGCCTGCCCCGTCAGCGCCTTGGCAGACGGCGGCCCCTACGATCTGGCAGCCTGCCATGACTATCTCGACACCCCAGCCGGCGCCGGCTGCATGGCAGGCGGCTGCCTGGCCCGCCGGGCCTGCCCGCTGAGCCGCAACGCCGGCCGCGATCCGGAACAAACCGCACATCACATGAGGCATTTTCACCCCCAATGACCTGCACCCTGATCCTGACCCGCCATGCCAAATCCGCCTGGGACGCCAATGTCCCCAGCGACCACGCCCGTCCGCTGAACAAACGAGGGCGCCGGTCCGCCCCGGCCATTGCCGCCTGGCTGCGGGACAATGGCTACCTGCCGGATCAAGTGATCTCATCCTCGGCGCAGCGCACCCGCGAAACCTGCGAGCTGATGGAGCTGGGCGTGCCTGCGCAGTTCACCGAACGTCTGTATCACGCCAATTCGGAAATGATGTTCAAGGTGCTGATCGAGGCGGAGCAGCCGCGTGTCATGCTGATCGGGCACAATCCCGGCATCGCCGCCTTTGCCCATTCCATCGTCTCCAGTCCGCCGGATCATTCACGGTTCGACGATTACCCGACCGGTGCAACGCTGGTGGCAGAGTTTGATATCAGCAGCTGGCGCGACCTGGCCTGGAGCAGCGGCAAACCCGTCGACTTTGCCGTTCCGCGCGAACTGCTGGGGGAGTAGCACGGTTGCGCCTGCGGCAATACCGCGCATCCTGCGCGGGAGGGGCATGGCGCCGCTGCAAGCGCAGACCTAGGGTGCCTGACAGCCCCGTATTTGCCAGGACTGGAGATCCCCATGCACCGCCGTTCCCTGCTGCTGGCCGCAGCCGCCGCCCTGCCCCTTGCCGCATTCCCCGCCTTCGCCGCAGCTCAGGACACCATCCGGATCATGAAATCCCCCAGTTGCGGCTGCTGCACCGCCTGGGCAAAACATCTGACCGCTGCCGGGCTGCAAACCGAACTGCGCAATGTGCCTGATGATCAGCTGCGGGCAATGAAGGACCGGCTGGGGATCACCAGCGATCTGGCCTCCTGCCACACCGCGATGGCCGGGCCCTATGTGATCGAGGGCCATGTCCCGGCCGGCGACATCCAGCGGCTGCTGGCGGAACAGCCTGCGGCGTTGGGCTTGACTGTCCCGGGGATGCCGATCGGCTCGCCGGGTATGGCGATGGGGGATGAACGCGAGCCGTTCGACACACTGCTGATCCTGGCCGATGGCAGCACCGAAGTCTTTGCCAGCCACTCCTGAACAAGGCAGCCTGATCAAAACGGCCCTGACCCAAAAACTGAACAAAAAAAGGCCGGGCGCTGTGCCCGGCCTTTTTGTATCGTGATGGCGCTGCTTCAGTGGCCCAGGATCTGGCTGAGGAACAGTTTGGTCCGCTCGCTTTTGGGGTTGTTGAAGAACTCCTCCGGCTCGTTCTGCTCCACAATCTGGCCCGCATCCATGAAGATCACCCGGTTCGCCACCTGACGGGCAAAGCCCATCTCGTGGGTCACGCAAAGCATGGTCATGCCTTCCTCAGCGAGTTCGATCATGGTGTCGAGCACCTCCTTGATCATCTCCGGGTCCAGCGCCGAGGTCGGCTCGTCGAACAGCATGATGCGCGGCATCATGCACAGGCTGCGCGCGATGGCCACACGCTGCTGCTGGCCGCCCGACAGCTGTCCGGGATACTTGTCGGCCTGCTCCGGGATCTTCACCTTTTCCAGGAAGTGCATCGCCCGCTCTTCGGCTTCCTTCTTGGGCGTCTTGCGGACCCAGATCGGCGCCAGCGTGCAGTTCTCCAGGATCGACAGATGCGGGAACAGGTTGAAGTGCTGGAACACCATGCCAACTTCGGAACGGATCTTGTCGATGTTCTTAAGGTCATTTGACAAGACGGTGCCATCTACCTCGATCCTGCCCTGCTGATGCTCTTCCAGGGCATTCAGACAGCGGATCAGAGTGGATTTCCCCGAACCGGACGGGCCTGCAATGACGATACGCTCGCCCTGGTTCACCGTCAGGTTGATGTCGCGCAGCACGTGAAAGGACCCGTACCACTTGTTCATGTTGGAGATTTCGATGGCGACCTCGTCGCTCACCTGCATCTTGGAACGGTCGATTTGACGGTCGGTCATAAGTTCAGACATATGTTGAACTCCTTAACGGTGGCCAGTCTGAAGCTTGCGCTCCAGATACATGGAATAGCGGGACATGGAGAAGCAGAAGACGAAGAACAGCAGGGCGATAAAGCCGTAAAGTTCCCAGACAATGCCGTTCCAGTTGGAGTCCGCGCGGATGGCATTCGACAGGCCCAGAGGATCCAGAAGCCCGATGATCGAGACCAGCGTGGTGTCCTTGAACACCCCGATGAAGGTCGAAACGATGCCAGGGATCGAGATCTTCAGCGCCTGCGGCATGATGATCAGCCGCTGCGCCTGCCAGTAGTCGAGGCCAAGCGAATCCGCCCCCTCGTACTGGCCGCGGGGCAAGGCTGCCAAGCCGCCGCGGATCACTTCGGCCATATAAGCCGAGGCAAACAGCGTCACCATGATCAGCACCCGCAGGATGATGTCGAAATTGGTTCCGGGCGGCATAAAGATGTTCAGCAGGGTCGAGGCCACGAACAACAGCGTGATCAGCGGCACGCCGCGGATGAACTCGATAAAACCGACGCAGATGTATTTGACGATCATCAGGTCCGACTGGCGGCCCAGCGCCAGCACAATGCCGATCGGCAGCGAGCAGGCAATGGCCACAACGCCAATGGTCACCGACAGCATGAAGCCGCCGAACTTGCGGCTTTCCACCGCTTCGATGCCAATGGGCAGGATCCCGTCCAGCGCCCCGGAAACCGGAGCTGCCAGCAGCAGCCACCAGACAAGCGCCGCCGCAACGCCCAGGATCACGCCCAGAAGTGTGCTCAGCGCTTCTGCGGCGAATTTGTAGACCAGCCCGCCGATGACGAAACCCGCCAGCGCGGCGATCGGCATCCAGATGGTGCCGCCCCACAAAAGCCAGGGGAAGATGAACGGGTAGAGCGCCGAAAAGATCAGCATCTTCGACGGCACCCGGTCCGAAAACAGCACCGGGGCCAGTGCCGCGCCCAGCAGGACAAAGGCAGCGATGGGGCGCCAGTACAGGTGGCTCGGGTAAAAGCCGAAGATCAGCTGGATCCAGCGTTCCTTGATCACGCCCCAGCAGGCGCCATGGGCATCGCCATGGCCCGCTGCTGCCAGCGTCTCGCGGCAGTTGGACAGCGAGGTGCCGTCCCAGGTCGGCGACAGGATCCAGGGGACAATGGCCGCCAGCACGAAGTAGATCGCGGCCAGCGACGCAATGGTCAGGATCGCATTGAACCAGCTCGAAAACAGGTTGTGGCGCGCCCAGCCGATGGCCCCGACCTCAGAGGCCGGCGGATCCTGCTCGGGAAGCATGGTGTCGCGGACAAAGGCGACGGTATGGGAATGGGTACCGCTCATCTCAGCGCTCCTTCAGCTTCACGGCTTCGTTGTACCAGTTCATCACCGCCGAAATGGACAGCGAGATCGCCAGGTACACCAGCATCAGCAACAGAACGCATTCCAGCTCGCGGCCGGTCTGGTTCATGGTGATGCCGCCCAGGGTGCCGGTGATGTCCATGTAGCCCACGGCAATCGCCAGCGACGAGTTCTTGGTCAGGTTCAGGTAGTTGGAGATCAGCGGCGGGATGATCACCCGCAGTGCCTGCGGCAGGATCACCAGGCGCATGGTCCGGTTGGAGCGCAGGCCCAGGGCCGACGCGGCCTCGGTCTGGCCCTTGGAGATGGCCATGATGCCCGCCCGCACGATTTCCGCGATGAAAGCCGCGGTATAGAGCGACAGCGCCAGCCACAAAGCAATCAGCGAGTTGCGCAGGTGGGTGCCGCCCTGGAAGTTGAACCCCTTCAGTGCCGGGTAGCCCAGGTGGAAGCCCAAGGCAATCAGCAGCACCAGCGTCGGCACCACAATGATGCCGGTGCGTATATGCCAGGTTTTCGGGCGGTCGCCGGTGGCTTCCTGAATGCGGTTGGCGCGCAGTGTCACCCGGTGGGCGCCCCACAGGCTGAGACCCAGCACCACCAGAACGGCAATCAGGTCCAGACTCACGTCGAACCGCAGCGAGCTGTCGCCCAGCAAATGGGTATCGCCCAGCGAACGCGAGAACAGCGGCTCGGGGATGTAGACACCGCGGTTGGTCACGGCAACGCTGTCGGCCAGGCTCATCGTGGCTTCGGGGTTTTCGCCCCGGAACGCCCGTGGCGCCGGCAGGGTTTCGATCAGGATCGCCATCACAAAGACAATCCAAAGCAGAACCGGCACATTGCGGAACAGCTCGACATAGATTGTCATCAGGCGCGCCACCAGCCAGTTCGACGACAACCGCAGAACACCGATGATCACGCCCAGAATTGTTGCGGTGATACAGCCGAGGAAGGCCACGACCAGCGTGTTCAGAAGCCCCATCAGCGCGGCCCGCAGGTGGCTGTCGCGCGAGGTGTACTCCAGCAGGCGCTGGTTGATATCGTAGCCGGCCGGTTCCGAGAAGAAGCCGAAATCGATCGGCTTGCCCAGTGCGGCCAGGTTGCTCAGCGTATTGTTGATCAGCCAGGCTGCCAAAAGCATGAACCCGAACATGGCGATGACCTGGATGGTCCCCGACCGGTAACGGGTATCGTAAAGGAGCATAGACAGCCGGAACTGCTCCTTTGGAGGGTCAGTTAACGTTGACATATAGTGTGATCCCCTGGGCTCCGGTATTCTGTCCTGGCGGGGTTGTCCCCGCTCCGCAGCGGTCCGGAGCTTATTTTCTGATAGGAAAAGGGCGCAGGAAACTCCTGCGCCCTTCCCGGTGGTGTGTTTAGCGGAACGGCGGAGCGTACAGCAGGCCACCTTCGGTCCACTGTGCGTTCAGGCCGCGGGCCAGGCCGACCGGAGTGTCTTCGCCGATGTTCTTGGCGAAGATTTCACCGTAGTTGCCCTGCGAAGCGATCGCCTTCTGAGCCCAGGTGGCGTCCAGGCCGAGCATCTCGCCCAGGGTGCCTTCGCTGCCCAGCAGACGGTTGATTTCCGGGTTCTCGGTGCCGGCGGACATTTCGCTCAGGTTGGCCGAGGTGATGCCCAGCTCTTCAGCCGAGACCAGCGCGTTCAAGGTCCAGCGGACCACATCGCCCCATTCGTTGTCGCCATGGCGGACCAGCGGGCCCAGCGGCTCCTTGGAGATGATTTCCGGCAGCAGCACATGTGCGCCCGGATCATCAAAGGTGGCGCGGGTCGCAGCCAGGCCGGACGCGTCGGTGGTGTAAACGTCGCAGGCACCGGCCAGGTACTGCTGCTGCGCTTCGGCATTGGTTTCGATCGGAACCGGCTCATACGAGATGTTGTTGGAGCGGAAGAAGTCCGCCAGGTTCAGCTCGGTGGTGGTGCCGGTCTGGATGCAGACGGTGGCGCCGTCCAGTTCCTTGGCCGAGGACACGCCCAGCTCTTTCGGGACCATAAAGCCCTGGCCGTCATAATAGTTGACGCCGGTGAATTCGAACTTCAGGTCGACATCGCGGCTGAAGGTCCAGGTGGTGTTGCGGGCCAGCATGTCGATCTCGCCGGACGCCAGCGCGGTAAAGCGGGTCTTGCCGGTGGTCGGCACGAATTCAACAGCAGTCGAGTCGCCCAGCACAGCTGCAGCCACAGCCCGGCACACGGCAACGTCGAACCCTTCCCATTCCCCGTTCGCATTCGGAGCCGCAAAGCCGACCAGGCCGACGGTGACGCCGCAGTTCAGCTTGCCGCGCGCCTTCACATCGTCCAGCGTTCCGGCAGATGCTGCGCCAGCCGCAAGACCGGCAAAAGCCATTGCGCCCAAAAGTACGGATTTTTTCATATTTACCTCTTCCTGATAGCCCGCCATTCGACGGAATAGCCCGCCATTCAGCGGTTCTTATTAACCGGCGATCCCCCGCCGGAATTGAGACTGAAGAAGGGTTTACCCCTTTTTCGCGCTCAAGTGTGGGCGCATTCATCAACAAACGTCAAGGGTGGGATCAGGAAATTCGATGCGCGGCATACGCACAGATTGCCCGTGAGTAAATTTATTTACGTCTCACGGGGTCATTCGGTAATTTTCTGTTCTCTCAGGAGAAATCGTAAAACCGCTTGGCGTGCAGAAATTCCTGCCGCTTCACCTCCGCTGCAGCCTGGGCATCCTCGTCGACACCCCATTGCTCTTCCTGCCAGCGCTCGTCCAGACGCGACAGTTGCCAGATCTCATCGGCACTGCGCCAGCCCTGCGCAGCGGCAAAGCCAAGGATCAAAGAGCCGGAAATCCCTACCAAATCATGGAATGCCGCCAGCTGGAACGGTGTCATCGCATGCACCTTGTCCGCCAGCGCCGACAGCGCCGCAGCCTCCTGCGGCTGGTGCAGAATGCCGGTCCGGGGCTGCAGCCGCACGCCCAGCGCCCCTGCTGCCCAGTCCAGCGCCGGGTCCCATTCCTGCGCTTGACGCAACGTCAACTCAACCGGCGCGTCGGCGCGGTAGCACAGCAGGTCGGAATCGCCGTATTCGGCGAGCATGGCGGCCACTTCGCTGTGCTGATGTGTCACCTTGTCAATCGCGGCATTGGCCGACCGGGTGCAGGGCATGGTTCCGGGATCAACTGATTCGGTCTGCGCGTCCCATTCTGCAGCGATGGCGTCGCCCATGGCCCGGGTCGGAACCGCCAGCGGCGCCTTGGCCGGGGTCTTCACCCGGCGCCCGTCCAGCTCCACCGCAAACCCGTCTTCGGTCTGCGCAACCAAGACTTGTTTCCAGAACCGCTTCTGTGCCCAGCCGCTCATTTCCTACACCTTCCAAATCTCTGCCAGCAGCGGGCGCAGCTCCGCGAAATCGCGGATCAGGTAATCGGCGCCCAGTGTTTCTGCCGGATGGTATCCCCAAGGCACGGCGATGGTGGTGACCCCCGCGGCGCGCCCCATCTCAATGTCAAACCGCGTGTCGCCGATCATCACGGTGCTGTCACGCTCCACCCCGGTTTCTGCCATCGCCGTCAGCACCATCGACGGGTGCGGCTTGGAGGGATGGTGATCGGCCACTTGCCGGGTCACGAAACACTCCAGCCCATGCGCCGCAATCAACGCCTCCACCCCGCGCTGGGACTTGCCGGTGGCGACCCCCAGCAGGTATTCCGGAATTGCATTCAGTTCCGCCAGCGCTTCGCGCGCACCGGGATACAGCGGCGAATGTCCGGCCCCTGCCGCCTCGCGGGCCAGCATGTACGAGGACTTGTAGCCCTCCACCAGCGCCTCGACGGTGGCAGCATCCTGATCCGGCGCCAGCTCCCGCATCGCCAAGGGCAGCGACAGCCCGACGATGGACAGGATCGCGTCCCGCGGCGGCACTGGCAGGCCCGCGCCTTCAAACGCCTCCGCCATCGCACCGGTGATCGCGCCCTGGCTGTCCGCCAGAGTGCCATCCACATCAAACAGGATCAGCCGCAGCGGTGAACTCACTTCAGATCCTCAAACGGGTCATCCGCCGCCAGGTCCTCGCTCCAGCCGAAAGTGTCCCAGCTTTCCTTCATGTGATCCGGCAATGGCGCCACAACCGAGACATTCTTATGTGTCACCGGATGTTCAAACACCATCCGCCGCGCATGCAGATGCAGTTTCTTGGAGATCACCCCGCCAAACTGCGCGCCCCAGCCGTCGCCCAGGTTCTCCTGGCCGGAGCCGCCGTATTTGCCGTCCCCGGCAATCGGATGGCCCATCCCCGACATATGCGCCCGCAGCTGATGGGTACGGCCGGTAATCGGCTCCATCGCCACCCAGGCCGCGCGGCTGGCCACCCGGTAAAGCGTGGCATAGAGCGTATGCGCCCGCTTGGCGCCGTATGTCTCGTCGATGTCCTGCGGATGGACATTGATCATCTTCTCGCCTTCGCCGCTCTTGCCGTGGCCCGGCGCCTTGACGAGGCCGTTCTTGATCTCGCCCAGATAGGGCGTCGGCACGCCGGCCACCAGGGCCCAATAGATCTTGCGGGTGTTCTTGTGGCGGAAGGCTGCGGTCAGCCCCTGCGCGGCCTTGCGGTTGCGCGCCAGCACCAGAATGCCCGAGGTGTCCTTGTCGATCCGGTGCACCAGCTTGGGTTTTTCCTCCAGCCCGAACTTCAGCGCCTCGGCCAGCCCGTCCACGTGTTTCGTGGTGCCGGAGCCGCCCTGCACCGCCAGGCCTGCGGGCTTATTCAGCACGATCACATCGTCGTCGCGGTAAATCACGCAGTCCTGAATCATCCTGGCATCCGCGTCCGAGATTTTCATCTCGCGCGGCGCGGCCGGTTTCAGATCGCTGTCCGCCAGCGGCGGCACCCGCACCACCTGCCCGGACTCGACCCGGGTATTGGCCTTCACCCGGCCGCCGTCCAGCCGCAGCTCGCCCTTGCGGCACATCTTCTCGATGCGGCCCTGGTTCACATGCGGAAACAGCCGCCGCAGCCAGCGGTCAATGCGCTGGCCGCCATCGTCTTCGCTGACGGTAATCATCTGAACGCCGCTCATGCGAACACTCCCCTTGCGGCCATCAGGCCCAGAAACAAGCCGCCGACCGACAGGCCCACGGACAAACATACGTACAGCGCCGCCTGCCCGAAGGCGCCGCGCTCGATCAGGTTGGCGGTCTCCAGCGAGAACGCCGAAAAAGTGGTGAACCCGCCCAAAAGCCCGGTCATCACCAACGGGCTCAGGTGCGTCAGCCCGCGCATCGCTGCGGCAACCACAAACACCCCCATCAGGAAGGAGCCGATCACGTTGACGGTGATCACCGCCACCGGGAAATCGTGATGGCCCAAGAGGCGGATGATCCCCAGCCCGGCCACATAGCGGCACACCGCCCCGATTGCGCCGCCTAGGGCCACCATGGAAACCGAAGAAATCATCCCCGTCCTGTCGCGCGGGCGCGCCGGGATGTCAAGTTTTGCCCGCATTGCGCTGCACGCAGGGCCGCCCCAGCACCGCCTGCCCTTTCATCTTTCCAAAAATACTCCCGCCGGAGGCAGCGGCTTTGCCCGCAAAGCCGCTCTACTTGTTCCGCTTCGCCCTCAGGTTCGCGAAATAATCCGTGCGCCGCTTCAGCTCGCGTTCAAACCCGCGCTCCACCGGCTGATACAGCACCGGGCGCTTCACCCCGTCGGGGAAGTAATTCTGGCCGGAGAACCCGTCCTCGGCGTCGTGGTCGTAGGCATAACCGTCGCCGTATCCCTGCTCCGACATCAGCTTGGTCGGCGCGTTCAGGATATGCTTGGGCGGCGGTGCGCTGCCGGTCTGCTTGGCCAGGCGGCGGGCGGCCTTGATGCCGACGTAAACCGCGTTGGATTTCGGCGCCAGCGCCAGATAGACGGCGGCATTGGCCAGCGCCAGCTCGCCCTCCGGACTGCCGAGCCGTTCATAGGTCTGCCAGGCATTCAGGCAGACGGTATTGGCCTGCGGATCCGCCATGCCGATGTCCTCGGTTGACATCATCGTCAGCCGCCGCGCCAGAAACCGCGGGTCCTCGCCGCCCTCCAGCATTCGCGCCAGCCAGTACAGAGCCGCATCCGGGTCGGAGCCGCGGATGGATTTATGCAGCGCAGAGATCAGGTTGTAATGCTCGTCGCCGGATTTGTCGAACTTGGCCGCACGCCGCATCAGCCGCGCCGACAGCGCCTCGCGCCCCAAGGGTGCCTCTACCTTCCAGGCCGCAACCTGCTCAATCAGGTTCAGCAGCGCCCGGCCGTCACCGTCCGCCATCTCATGCAGCGCATCGCGGGCATCGCCCGACAGCGGCAGCGCCCGGCCCAGCTCCTTCTCGGCGCGCTGGGTCAGGCGTTCAAGGTCCGCCAGCGACAGCCGCTCCAGCACCAAAACCTGAGAACGCGAAAGCACAGCGGCGTTCAGCTCAAACGAAGGGTTCTCGGTGGTTGCCCCCACCAAGAGGATGGTGCCATCCTCCATATGCGGCAGAAACCCATCCTGCTGGGCCTTGTTGAAGCGGTGGATCTCATCCACGAACAAGAGCGTCCCCTGGCCGTTCTGGCGGCGGATCTTGGCGGCCTCGAACACTTTGCGCAGCTCCGGCACGCCGGTAAAGATCGCCGAGATCTGCACGAAATGCAGATCGGTCTCCTTGGCCAGCAGCCGCGCGATGGTGGTTTTTCCCACCCCCGGCGGCCCCCAGAATATCAGCGACGACAAGGAGCCGGACGCCAGCATCACGCCCAGCGGCGCCTCCGGCCCCAGCACCTGTTGCTGGCCGATCACATCCGCCAGTGACTGCGGCCGCAGCCGGTCGGCCAGCGGCCGGTTGGGCTGCGGCGCATCGCTGCCCGCGGGCGCGGGACTGCCGAACAGATCCGCCATCAGGTCCGGAACCGCAGGGTGACACGCTGGCCGCGCCGGTTCAGGTCCAGTTGAATCCAGCGGCCGCTGTTTGCCAGAATTGTATAAACGTCATCGGTGCTGGCGACAGGCTGGCCATTCACCGCCAAGAGCGCATCACCGGGCTGCACCCCGCCGCGCCCGGCGTAAGGGCCGGGATCAGTGATCACCACGCCCTGAGCCGACAGCGGCAGGCCCAGCCGCGCAATCACCTGCGGATTGATCCGCGCCACGGTCAGCCCCGGCAGTGCCGTGTCTTCATCCAGCTGCACCGGGTTTGCGGGCGGCTGATCAGGCGCCACGATCATCGGCACCGCAATCTCTTCCCGCGCCTCACCGCGAAGACGGGTGATCGCGGACATACCGTCCAGCCCTGCCACCGACATGCGGAACACCATCTCGGACGGCGAATTCACCACCTCGCCGTCCACATGGGTGATCACATCGCCCACCTTGAAACCGGCCTTGGCAAAGGGGCTTTCAACATGCAGGTCGGAAATCACCATGCCCTCGGGCACATCCATCCCCAGCGAGGCCGCCAGATCGGCATCCACCGGCTGCCCGGCCATGCCGGCCCAGGGGCGCTGAAACTCTTCCGCGCCGTTGCGGGCCTGGCTGACGAATTCCTTCACCAGATTGGCGGGGATCGCAAAACCGATGCCGTTGGAGCCGCCGGAACGGGACAGGATGCGGGTGTTGATGCCGATGAGGTCGCCGTTCACGTCAATCAGCGCGCCGCCGGAATTGCCCGGATTGATCGGCGCGTCGGTCTGGATGTAGTAGCCAAAGCCGTCGCCCGCCCCCATGCCGGTGCGGGCAAGCCCCGAGACGATGCCGCTGCTGACGGTCTGGCCGACCCCGAACGGGTTGCCGATGGCCAGCGCCAGTTCGCCCACCGCGACCTGATCGCTGTCGCGCAGGTCCAGATGCGGCAGGTCTTCGGCGGCTTCCAGCTGCAGGATTGCCAGGTCGCTGGCCTTGTCGCCCAGGATCACCCGCGCATTGTATTCGCGCCGGTCAGAGGTCACCACCCGGATTTCGGTGGCCATGCCGACGACATGGTAGTTGGAGACCACGATGCCGTCGCCCGACAGGATCACGCCCGAGCCCAGCGAGTTCTCCACCCGCGGCTGCGGCTTGGCAAAGCCGCGGAAGAAATCATCAAAGAACGGATCGTTCATGAACGGCGAACGCCTGCGCTGCTGCACCTGGCGCACCACCTTGGCGTAGATGTTGACCACTGCCGGCGAAGCGTCTTTGACCAGCGGCGCAAACCCCAGCGCAATTTCCGCCTGGCTCTGCGGCACCCGGGTTTCCGCTGCGGCCGGCAGGGCAAGAACAATGGCAAGGGCGGTCAGGGCTGGGCGGATCATGGGGGCTCCGTTTGTTGCTGTGCGAAGGATATGCGGAGCGCGCGCCCGGATTGCAAGGCATGAGCAGTTCCGGCAGCACAGGGGCGCTGCCCCTCTTGGCCTCACGGCCAATTCACCCCGAGGTATTTGGGACCAGAAAGAAGCAGACGGCCGGCAAGGCATGAAGCATTCCGGGTTTTGGGGCACGAAGAGGCCCCGGCGATTTTTTTCGCCGGGGCCTCTTGAATTATGACCCCAATTTCTGCGCATGTTTGCCCCAATGCCGGAGCAGCGCTGCCTCGTCTCGAACGTCTTCCAGAGTGGTGTTCCATGGAACAGCCACGGGCGGTACAGGATTCGCCTGGGATCCAGCGCCTCCTGTGTTTTCTTCGGATTGCGAACAGGATCGGCTCCCATTCGTTGCGCCGGCGTCCTTTGAACGGGCGCAATTTCCCTGATCTGTGGCGGGGAAGCGTTTCGCTCGTTCCCGGGATGCGGATTGAGGTCAAACCAGTCTTTACAGATGCTGTGTCCGGCTTGGTTGCAGTATTGCCCGTGTATTGCCTGGTTTCAAACCAGTTGCAGTGAATGCGGAATATGTTCAGCAGTGCGGCTGACACGGCAGGATTGTATGAGGCGCCATTGATGTATTTCGCGCCAGTTCACCGCAAGGCGGTTCTCACGCATCAGGCGGCCAGCACGGCGGTGCCCGATATCAAAGCCAAGCTCCTTCAGTTCTTCGGTCATGCGGGGTCTGCCATCGCTGCCCAGGGACAGGCGGAACTGCTCACGGATGCGG